>JAJXWE010000133.1 GCA_021781775.1 Pseudomonadota bacterium
CGGTCCTGTCCCAGGCGAGACGCCCTTCCGCGCTTCCCCTCGCGCCGTCCGCACGACATTGACTATTGCAGCTCTGGCCCTGCTGGCCGGCTGCGTGACGGTCAATGTGTATTTCCCGGCCGCTGCGGCGCAGAAAGCGGCCGATAAGATCATCAACGCCGTAACAGGCAGCGGTGGTAACCAGACCGCCACGCCGCAGAGCACGCCTGCCGCGCAGCCACCCACCTCGAGCGCCACACCGCCGTCGGCGGCCGGATCCCTCCTTGCGCGGCTCGCCGGGCGTGTCGTGATGGCCCTGGTGCCGGTGGCCCAGGCCGCCGGGCAGGCGGACCTCGACATCTCCACGCCGCAGATCCGGGCGATCATCGCAGATATGCATCAGCGCTTCGCGCAGCTCAAGCCGTATTTTCAGGACGGCGTCATCGGCGTCACCACCCAGGGCGTCATCGCGATACGAGACCAGAGCAGCGTGCCGCTGATGCAGCGGGCACAGCTGGCACAGCTGGTGGCGGCGCAGAACCGGGACCTGTCCCAGCTGTACACGCAGATCGCGGACGCCAACGGCCATCCCGAATGGACGAGCAGTATCCGCAGCACTTTCGCCAACCGCTGGATCGCCCATGCGCGGCAGAACGGTTGGTACTACCGCAACAGCGGCGGAAGCTGGGTCAAAGGCTGAGGAGCAGGACCACAGCGTGCGGCCGACGCCCGCGGGGGCGCCGGCCGCACCAGCTCACTCGCGGATACCGGAGCTGCGGTCGAGCAGCAGGACGGCTGTCGCGAATAGCGCGACGATGGCGGCGAACATAATGGTGAACGCAATGACGACGGGCACGTCGGACAGACCGAGGAACCCGAAACGGAAGGCGTTCACCATGTACAGGATCGGATCGATCAGCGACAAACGGTGCGCCCAGGCCGGCAGCTGGGCGATCGAGTAGAACACTCCGCCCAGGTAGATCAGCGGCGTCAGCACGAAATTCGGGATGATGCTGATCTGGTCGAAGTTCTTGGCGAACATCGCGTTAAGGAAACCGCCGAGGGCGAAGGTCACGGAAGTCATCGCGGCCGCGGCGACCACGATCACCGGATGGTCCACCGGCAAATGCGTGAAGAAGAGCGTCACGATGCTCACCAGCAGCCCCACCATGGCGCCGCGCACCAGCCCTCCGGTAACGTACCCGGACACGATAATCCAGCTCGGCAGCGGCGAGACCAGCAGCTCCTCGATGTGCTTGCCGAATTTTGCCCCGAAGAACGACGAAACGACGTTGTTGTAGGAATTGATAATCACAGCCTGCATGATCAGGCCCGGCGCGATGTACAGCATGTAGCTGATGCCGTCCGTGGACCCGATCCGGCTGCCGATGACGGCACCAAAGATCAGAAAATACAGCGTCGCGGTCACCCCCGAGGGCAGGATGGTCTGGGTCCAGATCCGCACGATGCGGTTGTACTCGCGAATGACGATGGTCTGGAATCCGACCCGGCGGATCTGCGCCAGCGAAAGCGCCTGCGGATGCGCGCCCGGCTGCTCCATCACGATGCTCATGCCGCGGCTCCCTTCTCGACGAGCCGCAGGAAGATTTCCTCCAGGCGATTGACCTTGGTACGCATCGACAGCACCTCGATGCTCCGGTCCGAGAGCTGGGCGAACAGCTCGTTCAGGTTCTCTGCTTTGGACACCTCGACTTCCAGGGTGGTCTCGTCCACCAGCTTCACCGGATAGCGGTCCAGCGCCGGGGCCTGCGCAAGCGGCACGCTCAGTGTGAGCACGAACGTCTCGGTATGCAGCCGACGCAGCAGGTTACTCATGCGATCGCGCTCGATGATCCGTCCGCCGTCGATGATGGCGATGTCGCGGCACAGCGTCTCGGCTTCCTCCAGGTAGTGCGTCGTCAGGATGATTGTCGTTCCATTGCGGTTGATCTCACGCAGGAAGTCCCACATGGAGCGGCGGATCTCGATGTCCACGCCCGCCGTGGGCTCATCCAGGATGAGCAGACGCGGCTCGTGCATGAGTGCCCGGGCGATCATCAGCCGGCGCTTCATGCCCCCCGAAAGGCCGCGCGAGGTATGATTGCGCTTGTCCCACAGCTGCAGCTGCTTCAGGTACTTCTCGGCGCGTTGGCGCGCCAGGCGGCGTGGAATACCGTAGAAGCCCGCCTGGTTGACCACGATGGTCTCGGGCGACTCGAACAGATTGAAATTGATCTCCTGCGGAACCACGCCGATGCAGCTCTTGGCGGCTTCGAGCTGCCGGTCGATGTCGTAACCGAAGATGCTCGCCTCGCCCCCGCTCTTGCGCACCAGGGAGGTGACGATGCCGATGAGGGTCGTCTTGCCGGCTCCGTTCGGCCCGAGCAGCGCGAAGAAATCCCCCTGTTCGACCGCGAGGTCGATTCCCTTGAGGGCCTGCACGCCGTTGCGGTAGGTCTTGGTCAATCCCCGGACGGAAAGCGCGTTCATAACCTGTAAGGATTGCCTACCCGGCGCTGCCGCGCAATGTCCCCTGCGGGAGATTGACCGGACTGGCTGGTTCAGGCGGCGAAATAGTGGGCGAGATATTCCTCGAATGTGCCGCGATCGGCCGCCTCGATGGCCTTCTGCCGCTCGAGCGAAGTGCGGGCCTCCGCGGCAAACTCGGCCAGCCGCGCCTCGTTGGGCGGGTACAGATCGAGGAAGTAGTCCTTGTGCAGCTTCGACATGCGCAGCGCCAGCTCGGAAAAGGATTCGCCGCTGGTGGCCAGCTCGGCGAGCAGCCGTGCCGAGGGCGTGTGCGCAGCGTCGTCGATCTTGGCGCGCTGCACCGCAAGTGCCTGCGAGTAGGGTCGCGCCGCATCCCCCCGGTCGAGGATCTCGCAAAGAGCGGTCATCTCCTCGAGCAGCTCCCGGGCCCAGGCGATCATGGACACCTCGCGCCCCTCGCGTAAGAGCGTCAGTCCCGGCTCGCGGCCGCGACGCGCAACCGTGAGATGATTGAGGTCGACCGCGTGCTGCTCGCTGTCGGCAATCGGCGGGCTGTCCTTCAGCAGGCACAGCGCGAGAAACGCCTCGAGAAAACGCAGCTTGTTCTGGTTCACGCCAACCGGATCGAACGGACTGACGTCGAGCGCGCGCACTTCGACATATTCAACGCCGGCGCGCCGCAGCGCCTGGGTCGGCCGCTCCCCGGAACGGGCCACTCGCTTCGGACGGATGAAGCTGTAGTACTCGTTCTCGATCTGCAGAATGTTGGCATTGAGCTGACGGTACTCGCCGTCGACATTCACGCCGAGCGCCGCGTACGGGGCGTGCGGCGTGCTGATGGCGCGACTGAGATCGCGGACGTACTCGGCGAGACTGTTCACCGAGACCGTCAGCTCCGCCTGATTGCGATTGCGGTAGCCGATGTCGCTCATGCGCAGACTGGTTGCGTTCGGCTCGTAGGCCGTATGGGCCGTCAGGTCCCGAAGCGCGTGCGGCCGGCCGGCGAGGAACGACTTGCATACGACCGGCGACACGCCGAACAAATACAGGACGATCCAGCCATGCCGCCGGTAATTGCGCAGCAGGTCGAAGTAGCGGGCCGAGACGAATTCCTGGCCGTGATCGCGCGCCTCGAGCACTTCGGCGTAGGCAGGCCAGAAATGGCTCGGAAACGAGTAGTTGAAATGAACCCCTGAAATGGCCTGCATCATGCGGCCGTAGCGCACGCCGAGTCCTTCACGGTAGACGCTTTTCATGCGTCCGATGTGCGAGTTGCCATAGCGGGCGATGGGAATCTCTCCATCGCTGTCGATCCGGCAAGGCATGCTGGTGGCCCACAGCAGTTCCGTACCGATGTGGCGATAGACGAACTGATGCATGTCGAGCAGGTATTGCAGCAGTTCCCACGTGGTGGTGAAGGTCGGGGTGACCAGCTCGATCAGCGCCTCGGAGTAATCGGTGGTGATGTTCTCGCTGCTAAGCGCCGAGCCCAGCGCCGACGGATGGGGTGTCTGCGCGAGTCGCCCCTCGGGCGTGACGCGCAGCGACTCCTTCTCGACGCCGCGGCGCCCGCCCAGCAGCAGCGCGGACCGACCGCTGTTGAGTAGCGCGCTCAGGCGTCGCTCGAATGTTGTGTCGCGGACAGTACCGCTCATGGATCTCTGCTGCCTCTAGTCAGGGCGCCTGCATGCGCCGCAGAAACAAACGAATGCGCGCCGCGTTGGTACCCAGGTCGCTCAGCCCGACGCGCGATTCGCTGCGCACGTCGAGACGGGAACCGGCGCCCTCCTGTCGAACACGAACCACAATGTCGTCCTTGAAGTCGAAGAAGAACGTGTGCGCGGTTGCTTCCAGGCGACCGTCTGCGGGTACGTACGCATCGACGCGCCAGCCGAGCGCCTCGGCCACGCGACGCGCCTTGGCCAGAACCTGCGTCGGTGGCAGAGCAAGAATCAGCGGCTTGATGTCCGGATAGTACTCTGCCTGCAACTGCGGCACATCGATCATTTTGCCGCCGGGACCCGGCACTTCGCGCCGGTACTGCGCCGGAACAGTCGCATGCGCGCGCTCGCGCCGCGCCACGACGGCGACAAACCGCGGCGGGTGGAGCAGATCGGTGGTGATGTCGTTGATCGGCGGACTTTCACGCGCCCGCTCGACCCAGGACAGTACGTACGCGGTCACCGCCAGACCGATGATGATGCCCACCACCGCCGCGGTGCCGGGGATGGGCGAACCCTTGGCGGTGGCGAACAGCACGCCAATGATGGTCGTCGCGGTGCCGAGCACGACAATCCCCAGTCCGATCACCAGGCTCATCAGCGCCACGCCTACGCCCGCCAGATGGAACCGGTTCACGGGCCCCGCGAGCAGCGTCACGAGCAATCCCGCAGCGAGAATCCACAGTCCCACACGGGTGACCCGTCCGGGCCAGATCGGCGGGCGCAGCGAGGGAAATGCAGGGGTGGTCATGGAGTGCTCCCCGTGACAGGCACGAACTTGTTGCGCGGCTTCGTTTGAGGCATCTTGCAGCCTCGCGGCCAGCGGCGCAACAGAGAACCCCATCATGATCGGCATCATCGGCGGAACGGGCCTCTATCGAATGGATGGCCTGGAAGTCAACGAAGTGCGGCAGATCGACACCCCTTTCGGCCAGCCTTCGGCACCGGTGATGCTCGGCCGACTCGGGAACCGGCCGATCGCCTTCCTCGCACGGCACGGGCTGAAGCATCATCTGCTGCCGAGCGAGATCAACTTCCGGGCCAACATCTGGGCGCTGAAGAGCGTTGGCGTACGCACGCTGATCGGCGTCTCTGCGGTGGGCAGCCTGCGCGAGGAGATTCGGCCGGGCGATCTGGCGCTGCCGGCGCAGTATCTGGACTTCACCAAGGGCGTACGCGCAGCGAGCTTCTTCGGCCGCGGAATGGTCGCGCATGTGTCCACGGCGCACCCGACTTGCGCGAGCACGAGCGCACTGCTCAACCGCTCGGCCGCCACGCTCGGCCTGACGCTGCACCGGGAGAAGACTTACGCCTGCGTCGAGGGACCGCGCCTCGGTACGCGCGCCGAGAGTTTTTGGCTGCGCACTGCAGGCGCCGACCTGGTCGGCATGACCAACGTCCCCGAGGCGTTCCTCGCGCTCGAAGCTCAGCTCGGGTACTGCACGGTCGCGGTCGCGACCGATTACGACTGCTGGCTCGAGGATCCCGCACAGCACGTCTCGCTCGAGCAGGTGATGAGCCAGTTCCGCGACAGCCTGGCGCGCGTGCAGCAACTGATCGCTCTGGCGGTGC
>JAJXWE010000134.1 GCA_021781775.1 Pseudomonadota bacterium
GTGGGGGAGTACTGGGAAGAGGACTTCATCGAGATCTCCGTCAAGCGCGAGAGCTAACGTGCGTACCGAGCCGCAGACCGTTCCCATGAGCCCATCCGCGGCGCCGGCGGCGCCCGCCGAGGCGCCGATCGTGCTGCTCAGCACTACGGCCGGCGACGAGCGTGCCGCCGCGCAAGCGGTCCGCGCCCAGCTGCCGGCGATCCCGGACGGGTTCACGACGCTGTTCTGTTCCTCGCGCTACAACCTACCGGTCCTGGCCGGAGAACTGCAGGCAGCCGGCTGCGTGCGCGTGGTCGGCGCAGTGACCGGCCGGGCGATCGGGCCGGAGGGCTACCTGAGCGCCGGGATCACCGGGTTCTATCTGCCGCACGAGCGCTTCAGGGTGGCCGATGCGCTCATCGCCGATGTCGCGAATTTCGGCTTGCCCGATGCGCGTGCGGTTGTGCAGTCGCTGCGCAGGCGACTGCGGCGCAGTGCCTCGGCGGGCTTCGAGCACTTCTTCGGCATGCTGCTGGTGGATGCCGAGCCGCGCTGCGAGGAGCGGCTGGTCGCGGCGCTCGGCACCGAGCTCGGCGGCGTACCCCTGGTCGGCGGCTCGGCCGGCGATGTGTACTTCAATCCGCTCGGTGCGCACTCGACCTGCATACTGCACCAAGGCCGGGCGCTGCGCGGCGGAGCGCTGTTTTGCATCGTCGCGAGCCGCGAGCCGGTGCTGGCGCTCAGTCATCACAACTTCGTGCCGGGCCGGCGGCGGCTGGTGGTCACGGCGGCCGATCCGGATCGGCGCCTGGTGCACGAGATCAATGGCCGCAGTGCCTTGAAGGTCTACGCGGCCGCGTGCGGCCTGAAGTCGATCCCGAGGGATGCCGGTGCCTTCTCGCCGCATCCGCTCATGATCAAGGTCGGCGGCCAATACTTCGCGCGGGGCATGCAGCGAATCTACGCGGACGGCTCGATCGAGTTCGCCTGCGCAATCGAGCCGGGCCTGGTGGTCACCGTGGCGCGCCCCGTGGCGATGCTCGAGCGGCTGAAGGAAACGATGGACACCCTCACGCGCACGCTCGGCAAGCCCGAGCTCGTGGTCGCCTTCGACTGCGCGGCGCGCACCGCATACATGGAGCGGCACGGGCTGAAGAAGCGCGTCTCGGCGCTGCTCGCGCAGCACCACGTGGTCGGCTTCTCGACCCTCGGGGAACAGTTCAACACCGTGCACGTGAACAATTCGTTCACGTGCATCGGCGTTGCGGCGCGCAAGTAACGGCAGCACAGCGTGGCTTCGAAACGCAAGACGGTCCGTCCGGTCACGCACTCGGTGCTCGCGGCGCGGCTCGAGCGCGTGAAGCAGGAGAACCGTGCACTGCGCAAGACGGTGCACGCGCTGATGGACCGGGTCGAGCGGGCCATGGACGATCACGGAACGCCGTTCTTCTGGTTTCAGGCGGCCGCGCAGCTGGAGGAGGCCATTCGGCTGCGCACCGAGCAGTACGAGACGCTGAACGCGCGCCTCTCGAAGGAACTGCAGTCGCGCCGGGAAATCGAGCAGGCGCTGACCGAGGCGAAGCAGCAGGCGGAGCTGGCCAACCAGAGCAAGACGCGCTTCCTGGCGGCAGCGAGCCACGACCTGCGCCAGCCGCTGAACTCGGCGGTGCTGTTTCTCGAGTCCATCGATGAGCAATCGATGACGGATGCCGATCGCGGCCTGCTGCAGCGCTCGCGCCTCGCACTCGCTTCACTGAACAACCTGCTCGGCACGCTGCTGGATGTTGCGCGGCTGGATTCCGGCGGCATCGAGCCGCATGTCGGGGACTTCCCGGTCGCTGCGCTGCTCGATCGGCTGGGACCGGAGTTCCAGGCCGTGGCACGCGCGGCGCGGATCGAGCTGCGCATCATCCGCAGCTGCGCCATCCTGCATACCGATTCGCGTCTGCTCGAGACGGTGCTGCGTAACTTCATCAGCAACGCCATCCGCTACACGCCGCGCGGGCGGGTGGTGGTGGGCTGCCGCCGACGCGCCGAAGGTCTGATGATCTGCGTCTACGACACCGGCGTCGGGATCGAGCGCGAGCACCTCGAGGCGATCTTTGATCCGTATTACCAGGTACCGCACAGCAGCCGCAGCAGCAGCGTCGGGATCGGGCTCGGGCTGTCCATCGTCAGCCGCATCTGCCTGATGCTCTCGCTGCAGCGCGTGGTCCGCTCCCGGCCCGGCCGCGGCTCGCTGTTCGCAGTGATCGTGCCGTACGGAAAGGCGACGCCGGAGCTGCTCGCCGAGTGCGCGGGCGCGACGCCGGCCGGTCCGGGCGGCCCGCTGCGCTCACGGACCGTGGTGGTGATCGACGACAGCCCCGAGGCGCTCGACGGCATGTCCGCGGTGCTTGCCAAGTGGGGGTGCCGCACCATCGCAGCGGCCAATCCGACGGATGCGGTGGTAGAGTTGATCTCGGCGGAGCTGGAGCCGGATCTGGTGATCAGCGACTATCACCTCGCCGGCGGCCTGAAGGGTGACGCAGCGATCACGCAGATCCGGCGGGAATTCGACCGGGCACCGATGAGCGTGGTGATGACGAGCGATCCGGACCCGGCACTGCGCGAGCGGCTGCGCGCACAGGGATTGGCGGTACTGGAGAAGCCGCTGAATCTGGCTAAGTTGCGTGCGCTGATCGAGCGTGCGCCGGTGGCCATTGGCTGATCGGCCGACCACCGCCACGGGTTGGCGCGGAGCACGATGATGAGACTGTATCACTGCCCCGAGACGCGCTCGATGCGTACGCTGTGGCTGCTGCGCGAGCTGCAGATTCCCTTCGATCTCACGGAGATGCCCTTCGACATCCCGGTGCTGCAAAGCGAGACGTACCGGGCGGTGCACGCGCTCGGGCGGGTGCCGGCGTTGACCGACGGCGAACTGACGTTGTTCGAGTCCGGCGCGATTACCCAGTATCTGTGCGAGCGCTACCCGGACCGGGGGCTCGGACGGCCACCGGGTCATGCTGAGCGCTACGCCTGGCTGCAGTGGATCCACTTCGGCGAGACGATGGTGGTGCATGCCGGGGCGCTCGTGCAGCAGCTGCATTTCATCCCTTCGCCGCAGCGCAGCGAGACGGTGCTGAAGATTGAGTCTCGGCGGTTGCGCAAGGCAATCGGGATGCTCACCACGGTGCTCGACGGCCAGGAGTACCTGCTCGCGGGCGGCTTCAGCGCTGCCGATGTCAGTGTCGGGTACAGCCTGCACCTCGGCAGCCGGTTCGTGCGCCTGGAGTCGATGCCCGAGGTCGCGGCCTATTATCGGCGGCTCAGTGAGCGGCCGGCGTTTCGCGCATCGCTGCCGGCCGGCTGGCACCGGCCTATCGGCTGGCTCACTGAGGAATTCGAAGCGATCTGAGCGGACGGCGCTCAGGGGCGCGTGTTGCGATCGGCCAGCCGCTTGCGCGCCTCGATGGCCGCCTGTGTGCGGTTCGATACGCCGAGCTTGCGCAGCACCAGCGACACGTGCGCCTTGACGGTGATCTCGCTGATGTCGAGCTCGCGTGCGATGTGCTTGTTGGAAAGACCCTGCGCGAGCAGCTCCAGGACTCGGCGCTGGCGCGAGGTGAGCTGTTGGGCGTCCACCGCGGGGGCGGCGGGGGGCGTTGCGTTCGCGTGCCGCAGAGCCGAGACGGCGGCGGCCGGCAGGTAGGTGCCGCCGCCCATCACCAGGCGGATCGCATCGATCAGCACGTCGCGCGGGGCGGATTTCGGCACGTAACCGGCGGCGCCGGCCATCACGACCTCGCTCATAGTCGCCGGCTCGTCGTTGGCGGAGACGACGATCAGCGGCGTCAGCGGCGCGGCGGTGCGCACATGGCGCAGGCAAGACAGGCCGGTCGCACCGGGCAGGTTCAGGTCGAGCACGACGAGATCGAAATCGGCATCGGAGATGACAATACGCAGCACGTCGTCTTGACAGGCCGCTTCGCTGATATGTGAACCGCCGCAGGCCTGCGACAATATGGTGCGCAGCGCATCCCGGTACAGCGGATGATCATCCGCGACGAGGACGCGCTTGGCGTCGGCGGTCAACATTTCATCGGCGGGCATCGTCCCCCCGGGAGACGTCGGCGAGATCGAACGGCGCCATCATACTAAAGTATCCCCGCGACCAATCCCATCGGCTCATAGGCAAGGCGAGCTGCGGCTGCCGATACTCCGGTCATCCTCGCCGGTGCGCCCGGCGGACTCACGAGACCGATCGGCGATCGGCACCATACGCAGAGGGGAGCAAGTCATGCCAGCAGCCACGCAGGGGATCAGTCAGGCCACGGCGGCCGGATTGGCCAACGATCTGTCGCGGATTTCTGGGGTCAACGCGGCGTTTCTGAGCAAGCCGCGCGGACTGCTGATCGACGGGCGGTGGGTGCCGGCGGCGAGTGGACGGACGTTCGAGGTCCGCGACCCCTCAAGCGACCAGGTCATCGGCGCCGTCGCGATGGGGGAGGCGGTCGACGTTGACCGGGCGGTCCAGGCGGCGCGGCGGGCATTCGAGGACTCGGCGTGGTCGCGGATGAAGCCAGTCGAGCGCGAGCGGGTCCTGCACCGGCTCGCCGATCTGATCGAGGCGCACGCGGATGAGTTGGCCGAGCTCGAGACACTGGACAACGGCAAGTCGGTCGTGATGGCCCGCCATGTCGACGTGAAGCACGCGATCGAGGTGTGGCGCTACATGGCCGGCTGGCCGACCAAGCTCGAAGGACAGATCCTACCGGTCTCCGGCACGCTGGTGCCGGGGCAGGAATACGCCGCGTTTTCCCAGCGTGAGCCGGTCGGGGTGGTCGGGGCGATCATCGCCTGGAACTTCCCGTTCCTTCTGGCGACCTGGAAGTGCGCGCCGGCGCTGGCGGCCGGCTGCACGGTGGTGCTCAAGCCCGCCGAGGAGACGCCGCTCACGGCGCTGCGCCTCGGGGAACTCGCGCTCGAGGCGGGACTTCCGCCCGGGGTGCTCAACATCGTCACCGGAATGGGCCCGACCGCCGGTGCAGCGCTCGCCGAGCATCCCGGTATCGACAAGATCACCTTCACGGGTTCGACCGAAGTCGGCCGGCACATCGTGCGTGCCGCCGCCGCGAACATGAAGAAGGTGACGGTCGAGCTCGGCGGCAAGTCCCCGGCGATCGTCCTTGAGGACGCGGACCTGCAAAGCGCGATCCCGGGGGTGGCCGGGGGCATCTTTTTCAACCAGGGGCAGGTGTGCTGCGCCGGTTCACGCCTGTACGTGGCGAAGAAGCGCTACGAGGAGGTCATCGCCGGTGTGGCAAGCTACGCCAAGGCGCTGAAGCTCGGTCCGGGTCTCGATCCAGCCACGCAGGTCGGACCACTGGTGTCGGCCGTGCAGCGTGAGCGCGTCACCGGCTACATCGACCAGGGGCTCAAGGCCGGCGCCGTTGCGGTCGCGGGCGGGCACCGCGTGCAGAGCGCGGGCTACTACGTCGAGCCGACGGTGTTCTCCGGTGTGCGCGACGAGATGACCATCGTCCAGGAGGAGATCTTCGGGCCGGTGCTCGTGGCCAAGCCGTTCGAGGACCTGGAGGAAGTGGCACGGCTCGCCAATGACTCGATCTACGGCCTCGCGGCCAGCATCTGGACGCGCGATGTCAGCAAGATCTTCCGGCTTGCGCCGAAACTGCGCGCCGGGACTGTGTGGGTCAATTGCCACAATATCCTCGATGCCACCATGCCGTTCGGCGGCTACAAGCAGTCCGGGTGGGGCCGGGAGCTCGGTCGCG
>JAJXWE010000135.1 GCA_021781775.1 Pseudomonadota bacterium
GTGCTCGAGGAGCCATTTCTCCCCGACGAAGCGCGGCGCGGTGTTGTCGGTGTCGAGCGGCTCGTGGCCGTGCATGAGGATGCGCCGCTCCAAATGCAGGTATTTGAGGGTGTCGAGCTCCACGCCGGGAAACGGCTGGCGCGTGAATCGCTGCGGATCGTGCCACTGCTTGTACCAATCCGAACGGAACATGACCACCGAACCCACAGGAATCGTGCCGTGGCGCCGCTCCCACTCCTGTACGTCGGCCACCTTGGCTTGGTAGCCCGGGTCGATCGCGACCTGCGGCGCGACGTTGATCGACACCAACGGACGCAGCGCGACCGTCGGCGGAACGTCGCTGATCGTCGCACCGTGCTCGTTCATGTGCGCCGGCGGTCCATATTGAGTGCCTATGTGGTCCATGGGCAGGTTGTACGCCGTGATCGCAACGCCTTCGCGGGCGTAGGTGAACGGATCGCCCGCGCGGATCATGCCTGGAATCGACACGCCGGCCACCGCTGCGGCGACGGTAAAGTCCTTGAAACCTTCGCCGATGGGGCCGCCAGGCGCCATGGCGTGGGTCAGGTCGATGTACTTGCAGTGCTTAAGAACCGTCGCGTAGAAGCCCCAGAGCGAACTTCCCGGCGCATCCCGCTGCGCGCCGTGCGCCTCCGGCACGCCCGCCAGCAGCAGCGCCGAATTCAACAGATGGCGTCTGGAGATCGTGTGCGACGGGTCCGACATGATGGCAGGAGCTCCGTGTTGGATTGGAGAAGCATGACAGCGTAACAGCAGCGCCAGATCGGCGTCACATATTTTCATGGCGCCGTCACCGCACGAAGAGTAACGCCAACGCGGCCCCTGCGGCCAATCTTGTCTGCCGACAGATTGTTGCCCACGGTCGCCGCTGCTCGCTACAATCGTGCTGGTCCGGCGTCACCGCAGGGGAAAGTGCCCCGACGAGACGTCACATCCTCTGGAGGCGGAACGCTGCGTCCGTACACACTATGGTCACTGCGATGATCCTGATCAACGTCGAGCCGTCGCGGACCGCCGCGGTGGCGCAGACTCTGAGCGATTCGCCCGGCGTCTCGGAGGTTTACTCCGTAGCGGGGAAATTCGATCTGGTTGCAGTGGTGCGCGTGCGGGAGAACGAGCAGCTGGCCGATCTCGTTGCGCAGACGGTCCGCGGCATCGAGGGGGTGACCCGTACGGAGACTCTCATCGCCTTTCGCGCGTATTCCCGCTACGATCTGGTGAGTCTGTTCAGCCTCGATTGAAGCGGGCGTCCGGCAGGTGGTGCGCCCGTAGCGGCACAGACACTGGTTGAGGTCGCAGATGGCGGCCGGCGTCAATCCGATAAGTCCTCAGGCCACCGCGACTGAGAGCGCGACGAGACAGTAATTGTAGGCGGTGGGCATGCGGGATGATTTCTGTGCGCTCATGCTATCGATGACATCCGCGTGCGTCGTGACCCGCCCCGCTGGCTCGCTCCCGTCGCGATCGACTGCCCTGAGCGATGCGAGCTGCCACGAAAGACGCGGTTTTCTGCGATGTTCCGCAATTTTCGATGCGCCGGGTGTGGCGCGCATGGGTACAAGTGCGGATGCGCCGGAGCCCCTCGCAGCTGCCGCGCGCAAGGCGGAGCTTTGCGCAGCCCGCGGTGCGCAGCGCCGCGATGGCTGTCCGGCCGGCAGCCCTAGGACATTTTCATGCGGTAGCGCAAGTCTTGTTGCGCCGGGGGCGATTGCGCATAGTGCGGCTTCCTCGGTCTGATCGGTCCATACCGCTGATGTCCTCCATTGAATCCCGAATCGCCGCGGAACTTGCGGCTCACCCGTCCCAGGTTCTCGCGGCCGTCGCCCTGCTGGATGGCGGCGCAACCGTGCCGTTCATCGCGCGCTACCGCAAGGAGGCGACCGGGGGGCTGGATGATGCGCAGCTGCGCACGCTGCAGGAGCGGCTGAGTTACCTGCGCGAACTCGAGGAGCGGCGCGCGACGGTCCTGAAAAGCATCGAGGAGCAAGGCAAATTGACGCCCGAGCTGCGCGCAAGCCTCGAGAGCGCCGACACGAAGCAGCGCCTGGAGGACCTGTACCTGCCGTACAAGCCCAAGCGGCGCACGAAGGCACAGATCGCGCGCGAGGCGGGGCTCGATACCTTGGCCGCAGCGCTGCTCGCTGATCCGGGCCGCGATCCGGAACGCGAAGCGGCGAACTATTTGCGTCCGCCGTTCACCACCGAGCACGGCGATAACGGGGGGGTGCCCGACCTCAAGGCGGCGCTCGATGGCGCCCGCCAGGTTCTGATGGAGCAATTTGCCGAGGACGCCACACTGGTCGGCGCACTGCGCGAGCATCTGCGCGAAAACGCCTGGCTGGTCGCGCGGATCGAGTCCGGCAAGGAGGAGGCCGGCGCGAAGTTCCGGGACTATTTCGATTACCGTGAGCCGCTGCGCAACATTCCTTCGCACCGCGCACTGGCGCTGTTCCGCGGCCGCAAGGAGGAGTTTCTGCAACTCGCGCTGAAGCTGCCCGAGGCTTTAGAAGAGGTCGAGCCGGCGCGTGCCGCGACCGGCTTCAATGCCTGCGAGCGCAAGATCGCCGCACGCTTCGAGGTGGCCGAGCGGGGCCGGCCGGCTGACGCCTGGCTGGCGCAGGCGGTGCGCTGGTGCTGGCAGGTGAAGCTCGCCTGGCAGCTCGAGGGCGAACTCCTCGCGGAGCTGCGCGAGCGCGCCGAGGCGGAAGCGATCAGCGTGTTTGCCCGCAATCTGCACGACCTGCTACTCGCCGCCCCGGCTGGTCTGCGGGCGACGCTGGGGCTCGATCCAGGTCTGCGCACCGGGGTGAAAGTGGCGGTCGTGGACCGCACGGGCAAGGTGCTCGAAACCGCGACGATCTACCCGCACGCGCCGCGCAACGACTGGGATGCATCGCTACACACTCTCACGGCGATAGCGCGCAAGCATGGTGTCGATCTGATCAGCATCGGCAACGGCACGGCGTCGCGGGAAACCGACCGGCTGGCCGCCGAGCTCATCAAGCGGCATCCGGAGCTGAAACTCACCAAGATAGTGGTGTCCGAAGCGGGGGCCTCGGTGTACTCGGCGTCCGAACTCGCCTCACACGAGCTGCCGGCGCTCGACGTCAGTCTGCGCGGGGCGGTGTCGATCGCCCGCCGACTGCAGGATCCGCTCGCCGAACTGGTGAAGATCGATCCGAAATCGATCGGCGTGGGACAGTATCAGCATGACGTCAATCAGAGCAGACTCGCTCGCTCGCTGGACGCGGTAGTGGAGGACTGCGTCAACGCGGTGGGCGTCGATGTGAATACGGCCTCTCCGGCGCTCCTGGCGCGCATCTCGGGTCTGTCGGCCGCTCTCGCCGAGGCGATCGTGCGTTATCGCGACGAGCACGGCGCATTTGCAAGCCGCGAGGCCCTGCGTGCCGTGCCGCGTCTCGGCGCCAAGACCTTCGAGCAGGCGGCCGGGTTTTTGCGCATCGGCGCCGGAACGAATCCCCTCGACCGTTCGGCGGTGCATCCGGAAGCCTATCCGCTGGTCGAGCGCATTCTGGCCGACCTCGACCGCCCGGTTGCGGCGGTCATGGGCGATGCGCAGGCCCTGCAGCGGCTCGATCCGGCGCGCTACACGGACGAGCGGTTCGGCCTGCCCACGGTGCGCGACATTCTGCGTGAGTTGGAAAAGCCGGGTCGCGATCCGCGCCCGGAGTTCAAGACGGCGGTGTTTCACGAGGGTGTCGAGGAGCTGAAGGACCTCACGCCTGGCATGCTGCTCGAGGGCGTCGTCACCAATGTCACCAATTTCGGCGCGTTCGTCGATATCGGTGTGCACCAGGACGGCCTGGTGCACATCTCGATGTTGTCGCATCGCTTCGTGAAGGATCCGCGCGAGCTGGTCAAGACCGGCGATGTCGTCAAGGTGAAGGTGCTCGAGATCGATCTGCAGCGCCGGCGTGTCGCGCTCACCATGAAGCTCGACGAGGCGCCGCCGCGGGAGCGCACCAGCGCCGGGTCACCACGCGGCGCGGAGCGCGGTCCGCCGCGCCGCAGCGCACCGTCGGGTTCGCGCCCGGCACGCGCGCCCGAGCCCGGCGGCAACGGCGTCATGGCCGAGGCCCTGGCGCGCGCGTTGAAGCGTTGAGTCGGCCGGCGGGGCGCGGGCGTCTCAGCCCGGAGTACGCGCGAGGCTGTCGCCTTTCAGCCGGCTGAAGTAATACTTGCGGAAGCGAAGCGTGGCTGCGTCGGTGCGCACGGAGCGCTCGGCGCTCGCCGGCGGAATCTCGGGCGGGTCGGACGATTCGACGATCGCCCGGTCTTCCTCGGCAATGCGGCGGTTGGCCCGGTTGAAGAACACGTCGAAGATCGCGGGGCGCGCAAAATTTCTCGCTGCGACGAGCAGCAGGCGGGTGTGCCGCTCGTCGATCGGCACGCAGGCCACGGTGAGTGTGAGGCGGCGGCGCGTCATGGGAATGTGCAGATTCATCTGATTGGGTCGGCGGAAATCGAGCATGCCGGGCCGTGGGCTGCCGCGGTGTGCCGTGCGCACCCGCCATCCCCACTCGTGTTCCTCGATCAGGGTGTCCAGGCGTTCCCCGAGCAGCGGGACGAGCGTTCTGCCGATGCTCGCGCGGTGCACGAACGGCAGGTGCGACCAGTCGAGCATGTTCTCCATGACGCGCGTCCAGTGCGTATTCCAGATCATCTCGATGCCCGTGATGCGCGTCTGTGCTTCGAGCAGCGAGTCGTGCACGGTCGGCAGCGTGGGCGCGTGCGTACCGAGCGACGTGTGGATCCAGAGCTGTCCGGCGAGCTCGTAGGCGGGGATGGCCACTGCCCCGAGGTGTTCGCGTCGCGCCTCGGGGTTCCACGGGACATGAACGCACCGCCCGGCGTGGTCGAAGCGCCAGCCGTGAAATGGACACTGCAGGCCCCCCTGGATGACCGTGCCGAGCGACAGCGCTACGCCGCGGTGCGGACACCGATCGAGCACGGCGGCGGGCGCGCCTTGGGCATCGCGGAACAGTGCGACCGCGGTGCCAGCCACGCTCACCCGCAACGGTCGATCGGCACGCAACTGCCCGCTGAAGGCCACCGGGGTCCAGACATCGACGAAGTCTTGAAACATGGGACTTCAGCGCGCGGCCATTCGCGCAGCGTCGTGTCGATCCCGATAGGCGCCGAGCAGGCTTTGGATCTGCTCCAGTCGGCCGATGAAGCGCACGCCATCCATCGCCTGTTGCATGCGTTCCCACAACGCGCCGCCCGCCCACACCTCGATCGCCGCCGGCAGACGCGCGCGCAGATCCTGCAGCATGGCTAGCGCGATCTTCGGTCTGAGCGCCTGGCTGAACGACAGTCCGACGACATTTGCGCCACGCTGGCGGGCCGCCTCGACAATGTCCCATGCGGGTGTCTGCACACCCAGCGACACGCAGTGGACCCCCTCGGCCGCGAGGCATGCCTGTGCCATCAGCAGGCCCAGCTGGTGCTCCTCGCCGGGGAGCGTCGTCAGAAGTACGCTCGGGGCATGCTCGCCCGGATAGATCGCGCCAATGCCGTAGCGCAGCTGCTGCTGCATCTGCTCGCTGTAAAGGTGTTCCTGGCTGATGGTGATTCGGCCGCGAGCCCAAGCCTCTCCGACCTGCACGCTCAGTGGCGCGGCGAAATCGGTGACGAAGCGCTGCAGACCGAGTCGTTGCAGTGCGAGCGACAGATGCGAACGCAATCCCGATGCATCGT
>JAJXWE010000136.1:0-3056 GCA_021781775.1 Pseudomonadota bacterium
CCGACGAGTTGCAGGGCGATGTAGGGCATCACGGCCAGGATGCCGGTGATCGCCACGAGCAGGCCGAGCAGTGGACTGTCGTACCGTCCGCGCACGAAATCCGCGCCCGTGACGTAATTGTGCCTGTGTGCCACGTACCACAGCCGCGGCAGCAGGGCGAACACCAGCGGGTAGGCAATGATGATGTAGGGCATGGCAAAGAGGCCGATGGCTCCCTTGCCGAACACCAGCGCGGGCAGCGCGATAAAGGTATAGGCGGTATAGAGATCCCCGCCGAGCAGGAACCAGGTCACCCAGGTGCCGAAGCGGCGCCCGCCCAGACCCCACTCATGCAGCTGGTCGAGATCGCCTCGCCGCCAGCGCGCGGCGAGGAAGCCGAGCACCGTCACGAGCGTAAACAGCAGGAGGAATACGATCACCGTCGAGTGGTGCATGAGCGCTTGCCGTCCGATCTAGATCGAATTTCGCGTCTTGTAGTAGACGATGGCCGTGCAAACAGCCCCGCCCGGCACCCAGCTCATCAGGTACCAGTAGAAGAACGGAAAGCCGCACAGCGTCGGCTGCATGCGCGCAAACCACGGGACCCAGAGCACGGCGATCACCGGCACCAGCAGCAGAAGTCGCCACCAGCGGTTCGCCACGGCAGATTGTCTTTGGGATTCGTTCATGCGCCCCCTTGGGACCGGCGGCGTGTGCCGCACCGTGCGCGGCGGCCGGTCTTGTTTGGCAAGATACTAGCCGGACCCGGTCCCAGACCCAAGCCGGAAGGGAGCGGCAGCCCGTGGCGCGAGAGCCTCGATGAGTCCCGCCGCCCAGGGGACCTTGCGCCGCTGAGAAATGTAGCGGCCGCGCGCTCACCTTGCGCATCGGCGCGAGTTGATATGCCGGATGCGGCCCGCAGGGGATTTTCGTGCGGGTGACTGTGCCATCGACCGCCGCGACGGAAACGGATGATCGGCCCAGCCGGCCTCCCGTACACCTGCGCACGGAAGCACCGAGCGCGACGGGCAGCTGCGCGCCCTGATAGGCAAGGCTGCCTTGCCGGGAGTATTCTTGCCCGGCCGTTCCGTCCAGGCCTGCATCGCGCCCCGGAAATGGGACATCGACGGACGTCGCGGCGCGCAGGTTCTGCAGCAGCTACCGGTGAGATCTGACGCAATGGAATTCGCAGCAAGGATCACGCAATCGCACCGCTCGGGTCGCGGACCCGCTCATCGTCACCGCTGCCCGTACGCATCGCGCATGGAGAATATCGAGCGGAGCGTTCTGCCTGCGTGCGAACGCAATCGCCTCCGCCTCTCACCGCCCGTTCTCCGCACGACCGAGCTCCTCGCCCGGCTGGCCGGATGCCGCACCTGCATCACTCATTCCATGGAGAATCCAGCATGACAACAGCAGCTCAATCCGACAGCGCGCGCGGCGCCGCATTGCAAGCAGTAGTGCGGGTATTCGGCGCGATCTGGCTGGCGAACGCGCTCTTTCAGGCCATGGCCTGGCTGACCGTTCCGGCTGCCGAGGCCAACTTCCTCCATGCGCTCGCGAAGCCCGCCTCGAAGGTGCCCGGGTGGACCCGGCCGCTGTTGCTCGCTGCGCTGCACGGTGCACAACTGCTGGGTCCGAGGGTCGTCGCCGGCAGCCTGGTCGCCATCGCCATTCTGCTCGGCCTGGCGCTGCTCAGCGGCCGGAAGATCGTTCTCGCTGCGCGTGCCGGCTTCGTATACAGCGTCATCTGCTGGATATTTCTCAACGGCTTCGGGTTCCCCTACAGCGGCGGGCAGACCGACCCGGGCGTGTTCGTCGCCTACGCGATCGCCTTCCTCTTCGTTCTCGCTGCGGCGCCCGCCCTGGAGGGGCGCGGCACGAATGCGCCCCCGGACGATCGGCTGTGGCGTGCCGCGCAGATCAGCTTCGGTATCCTCTGGCTCTTCGATGCGGCGCTGAAATGGCTGCCGGCGTTCCTATTTCATTTCAGCAGCCAGATCACCTCGGTCATCCCGGGTCAGCCACACTGGATTGCCGCGTGGCTCGGGTTCGTGGCCGGCATTGTCCACGCCGTCGGGCCCGTCCCGGTTGCCATTCTCGTCGGCCTGTCCGAGACCGCGATCGCGATCGCCCTGCTGAGCGGCAAGGCACTGCGCGTCTTCATTCCAATCGGTCTGGCGTATTCCCTCGCAGTCTGGTCAACCGCCGAGGCCTTCGGAGGACCTTACTCAAGCGCCGGAACCGGGGTTCGAGGCAATGTGCTCGGCAATGTCCTGATATACCTGATCCCGTTCCTATTCCTCTGGGTCGTAGACGCACGGCGCCACGCATCCGAGACCAGTGGAACGCGGGGGACGCGGGCCACACAGCCCAAGTAAATTCCTGGTGAGTCAAGAATCACGGACTTGTGGGAACAGTCAGCCGCAGTTTTGACGCACGCTGCGGCGCGGCAAGAAGCCGGTTCTGACAGACCTCTAGGCCGGGCAAACCGCGCAACTCGGCACCTGGGGCGCGGCCACTTCATTGGTCTGTCTGTGACAGGCGCTCCTGGGATCGAAACGGTGATCTGGCCGGCGATGCGGGCATCGCCGTTGTGCCATTCGACCGAATCGGGTTGGAGGAAATCGGGCGCGTCCCTTCCGGAGCTCAAGCCTGCAGCTGGTTCCGCGATGGCGACGGGCAATCCCCAGGATGGTATCGAGGGGTGCTGAATCAGCGGTCTTCGGCCTGATAATCCGTACCAGCGTCCGTACAGCTACAAATCCCATCCGTGCCGACGCCAGGCGATTTCGGTCAAGGTATTGATATTATTGAATTTTTTGTGGTGGGCGGTACTGGGATCGAACCAGTGGCCCCTGCCGTGTGAAAGCAGTGCTCTACCGCTGAGCTAACCGCCCATCCCCTGAGGGACGGCAAGTCTATCCACCGCCGGCCTCGGAGGCAACGATTTTACCGGCACCATGGCGGCTGCAGAAACGCCCGAGACCCGCCCTCGGCACTGCGACGGACGTCACATTAGCCTGCCGGTCTGCGACTCAAGTCCGCCAGCCGCCCAGTCGATACAGGGGGGAAGA
>JAJXWE010000136.1:3066-5706 GCA_021781775.1 Pseudomonadota bacterium
GGGGAAGAGACGAATGTCGCCCCCAGCCAGATGGGCGGCTCAGGGGTTTATTGCGACCATGTCTGCGAGCGCTGCGCTGCAAGCCATTGACTCTGTGCTGATCGTCGACGACAGCGGCGTCCAGCGGAGCATCGGCGCGGCCCTCTGCCGCGAGCTGCAGATCGGCCAGATCCATCAGGCCGAAGACGGGGTTGCCGCGCTCGCACTGCTCGATTCGCTCTCGGCGCCCCCGGATCTGCTGATCGTCGACCTGGAGATGCCGAACATGGACGGGCCGGAGCTGCTGGCGGCGCTCTCGACCCGGCGCCTGCGCTCCCCGGTCATCGTCGCCTCCTCGCGCGAGAGTTCGCTGCGGCACTCCGTTGAAGACATGGGCATGGCGCTCGGGCTACGCATCCTCGGCAGCCTCCCCAAGCCGCTGACGCAAGCGAGCCTGGGCGCCCTACTGCAGCGCCGGCCGGGCAATGCGCCGGCTGCGGGCGAGTCCGACCCTACCGCCCCGGTCGATCCTGGAGATCTGCGCCGGGCCCTCGAGGCTGACGAAATCACCGTCTTCTACCACCCGCAGGTCGAAATCGGGACCTGCCGTGTGCGGGGTCTCGAAGCACTTGCCCGGTGGCACCACCCCAAGCTCGGTTGGATCTGCCCTGACGCGTTCATTCCGGTGGCCGAGCACCACGGGCTGATTCACGCCCTGACGCTGCGCGTCATGGATCTGGCCATGGGGCAGACGGCACACTGGTCCCGCCTGGGACTCGATCTGTCGATTGCGATCAACGTCTCTCCCCTGCTGCTCGATCGCAGCGAACTGGTCCAAGAGATCTCGAGCCTGCAGCGCAAGCACAACCTGCGCGCCGAACAGGTGGTGCTCGAGGTGACTGAGAGTTCTCTGCTGCGGGAACTGGCGGTTGCCCTCGGGGTGCTCACCCGCCTGCGCCTGCGCGGCTTCAGGCTATCACTCGATGACTACGGCACCGGCTTCTCGTCGATGCAGCAGCTGGCGCGCATCCCCTTCACGGAACTCAAGATCGATCGCAGCTTCGTTCACGGCGCCGCGAATCGGGAAAGCCTGCAGGTGATCCTGCGCTCGGCCCTCGACATGGCGAGCGAGCTCGGCCTGGAAACGGTCGCCGAGGGCGTCGAGTCGCTCCAGGACTGGAAACTCGTGCGCCAGTACGGCTGCACGCTCGCCCAGGGGTGGCTGCTCGCGAAAGCCATGGCTGCCGGGGACTTCGAGTGCTGGCTGCAGCGTCTGCGGACCCAGCGGACCGAACTGCTCGCCTGATGCCATCGGGGCGGCCGTCCAGGCCTCTCGGAGCGCCTCTCCCCCGTACGAGGGTTGCGCACGCACCGAATGCGCCCTGATACTTTCGTGCTTCCGCACGGGCTCATCCCATTCGTGGCACAACGCCTTCCGCACAATGTCCGCTGCCTGCTCGCCGCCCGGGGGGCACGCAGCCTCGGCCAGGGCGCCACCGTTGCGAGCTTCAGTCTGTATCTGCACGCGCTCGGCTTCAGCGGCACTGCGATCGGCATGATCCTCATGGCCGGGCTCGCATTCGGCGCACTGCTGACGCTGATCATCGGCCCGCTGAGCGATCGGACGAGTCGCCGTCGACTGCTGATCGGCTACGAGCTGGCTGCCGCCGCCGCCGCACTGGCGGTCATCATCACGCCGAACGAGGCGGTGCTGATCGCCGCCTCCACGCTCGCCGGGTTCGGGCGCGGCGCCAACGGCGCCGCCGGCCCGTTCTCACCGGTTGAGCAGGCCTGGATCGCCCGCGAGGTAGACGGCGAAGCGCGGCGCAGAGCGCTCGCGTACAACGCAACGCTAGGATTCCTCGGCATGGGCGTCGGCGCATTGCTCGTTGTCGTGCCGCCTCTCCTCGGCCATGGTTATCAGCAACTCGCGAGCTTCCGTATTCTATTCACGCTGCCGCTGCTCAGCGCACTGGCCGCGCTCGGCCTGA
This sequence comes from Pseudomonadota bacterium, assembly GCA_021781775.1. Classification (GTDB taxonomy): domain Bacteria; phylum Pseudomonadota; class Gammaproteobacteria; order Steroidobacterales; family Steroidobacteraceae; genus 13-2-20CM-66-19. Next base: position 5,037 of record JAJXWE010000136.1, read on the forward strand.
TCGCCTGGACTCGCGAAATCGCCAGTCCGCGCCCAGCAGCGCCTCGCGACCCCGACCTCGAGGCCCGCCTCAAGCGTGATGAGAACCGCCTCATCCGCAAACTCGCGCTGACCAATGCCGTCAACGGACTGGCGATCGGCGTCATCGCACCACTGATCGCCTACTGGTTCCTGCGCCGCTACGGGGAAGGACCGGCAGCGATCGGACCGGCACTTGCGGCGAGTTTTGCCCTCGCGACCCTCGGTTCCGTGCTCGCCCACTGGCTGAGTCAGCGTATAGGCACGGTGCGTGCCGTAACCGCAATGCGGATTGTCGGCCTCGCCATGCTGATCGGGGTTCCGTTCTCCGAGGACTTCGCAATGGCCGCCAGCCTCTACGCGATCCGCGGAGTCTTCAACCGCGGCACCGCCGGGGTGCGCCAGGCCGTGGCGGCCGGCCTGACCCGCGCCGAGCGGCGCGGCATGGCCGCAACCGTCCAGAATCTGTCGATGCAGATCCCTCGCGCCGTGGGGCCCGTCATCGGAGGCTGGCTGATCCATCGGGGCGAGTTCAGGACGCCCTTTCTCGTCGCCGCCGCCCTGCAGGGGCTGTACATCGTGCTTTACCAGCGCTTCTTCGGCTCGATGGAGCCCGCGGCAGGCGGCACGGTGACCAGCCAGATCGACGCGTA
>JAJXWE010000137.1 GCA_021781775.1 Pseudomonadota bacterium
CGAATAACGAGCGGCTGGAGTTCCTCGGCGATGCGGTGCTGAACCTGGTGGTGGCGCGCGACCTGTACCGGCGCTTCCCCTCGGCCAGCGAGGGTGACCTCAGCCGGCTGCGGGCCCGGCTGGTCAGTGCCGAGCCTCTGGCCGAGGTGGCCGGGGAGCTCGGACTCGGGGAGGTGCTGCAGCTCGGCCCCGGGGAGCTGAAGACCGGCGGGTTCCGCCGCCAGTCCATCCTCGCCGATGCCTTCGAGGCGCTCTGTGGGGCGGTGTTCCTCGATGCCGGGCTCGAGGCGGCCGAGGCGCTGATCCTGCGCCGCCTCGCCGCTCGCGTGGCGTCATTGCCTCCGCCGCAGGCGCTGAAGGATCCCAAGACGCGCCTGCAGGAGCACCTGCAATCGCGCTCGCTCGCGCTTCCGGTCTACACTGTGGAGGGCGTCGAAGGCGAGCCGCATGCGCAGACCTTCGAGGTGCGCTGCGCGGTGCAGAGTCTGTCCCTGAACGCGCGCGGGCGGGGTTCGAGCCGCCGCCGCGCCGAGCAGGAAGCCGCCGAACAAATTCTGGAGATGCTGTCTGACCGAGTCGATAAGTCTCAGCGCTGATTCCCCCGCGCCGCTGCTGCACTGCGGGTTCGCCGCGCTCGTGGGGCGCCCGAACGTCGGCAAGTCGACTCTCATCAACGCCCTGGTGGGCACCAAGGTGAGCATCGTCACACCGCGGCCGCAGACCACCCGGCACCGCATCCTGGGGCTTGTGCAGCGCCCCGATGCGCAGATCGCCTTCGTGGACACGCCCGGATTGCACCACCGCGCGCAGCGCGCCCTGAACAAGGCCATGAACCGCACCGCATCGTCAGCGCTCGCCGATGCCGACATCGCGGTGCTGGTGGTCGAGGCGCTGAGGTGGACCGGCGAGGACACCCTCGCGCTCGAGCGCATCGCGCGTTCGGGGCGGCCGGCGGTCGCGGTGGTGAACAAGGTCGACCGGGTGCACCCGCGTGAGCGGCTCCTGCCGTATCTGGCCGAACTCGGCGAGCGCCATGCGTTCTGTGCCCTGGTGCCGGTCTCGGCCCTGAAGTCCAACGGGCTCGAGCCGCTGCTCAAGGTGATTGCCGAGATCCTGCCGCTGTCCCCGCCGCTGTTCGAGCGCGACACGCTCACCGATCGCAGCGAGGCGTTCCGTATCGCCGAGACGGTGCGCGAAAAGCTCACTTTGGAGCTGAACCAGGAGGTGCCCTACGGCATCGCCGTGGCCATCGAGCGCATGGCCGAGGAGGACGGGCAGCTGGTCGTGGATGCGGCCATCTGGGTCGATCGCGAAGGCCAGAAGCCGATCGTGATCGGCGCCGGCGGGGAGCGGCTGAAGCGGGTCGGCACCGCCGCGCGTCGCACGCTGAACGCCCTGCTCGGACGGCGACTGCATCTGCGCCTGTGGGTCCGGGTGCGCGAGCACTGGGCCGACAGCGCCCGCGCGCTGAAGGAACTGGACCTCGAGCCGTGAGCGCTCAGGCCCGTCGGGTGCTGCTCGCGCCGGGCTACCTGCTGCATCACCGCCCGTACCGCGAGACCGGTCGGATCCTCGAAGTGCTGGTGCGCGAGCACGGGCGCCTGACGCTGTTCGCGCGCGGGGTGCGCGGACCGAAGGCACGGCTCGCGGCGGCGCTGCAGCCCTTCCAACCGCTGCTGTTGTCGTTCGTGCTCGGGCGCGAGGCGGGCCAGCTCACCGGTGCGGAGTGCCTCGCGCCCGGCCCAGCGCTACCCGCCGCGAACGTCATGAGCGCGTTCTATCTCAACGAGCTGCTGCTGAAGCTCACGCTGAGGCATGATGCGGCCCCGGAGCTCTACGACGCTTACGCGGCGACCCTCGAGCGGCTGCACGAGGCGGGCGAGACGGAGGCGGCGCTGCGGCAGTTCGAGCTCACGCTGCTCGGCGGGGTCGGCTACGGACTCGAACTCGCCGTCGAGTCCGATGGGGCGCCGATCGAGCCCGGCGGGTTCTACCGGTTCCGGCCGGCACAGGGTCTGTACCGGGTCCGCGAGGATGAGCCCGGGGCGCTCGCGGGCGAGTCGCTGCGCGCGCTCGCGACGGGCGATCTGGGCGCGGCGCGCACGCGCGCGGACGCGCGGACGCTGCTCTCTGCGGCGCTCGCCGAGTGCCTCGAGGGGCGGGAACTGGCCACCCGTCGGGTGGCTCGGGCGGTGCACCGGGGGTCGCATCCGGCGCGTCCGTACGGGAAAATGTCGGACTGAGCCCCGATCCGGGGCGAAACACACGCGCGGAGAGTACCGTGTCCCATTCCCCGATCGCGCTCGGCGTGAACATCGACCACATCGCCACGCTGCGCCAGGCTCGGCGCGGGCGCGATCCCGATCCGGTGCACGCGGCGCTCGAGGCCGAGATGGCCGGCGCCGACGGCATCACGCTGCATCTGCGCGAGGATCGCCGGCACATCCAGGACGCGGACGTGCGCATCCTGCGCGGCCTGCTGAAGATTCCGATGAATCTCGAGATGGCCGTTACGGGGGAGATGATCGAATTCGCCTGCGCGGTGCGGCCGGCGCACTGCTGCCTGGTGCCGGAGAAGCGTCAGGAGCTGACCACCGAGGGCGGACTCGACGTCGCCGCTCAGCCCGCGCGGGTGCGCGAGGCGATCGAGCGGCTCGGCGCGCACGGCGTGCGGGTGTCGCTGTTCATCGATCCGGAGCCGCAGCAGATCGAGGCGAGCGCGCGCGCCGGCGCGCCGGCCATCGAGCTGCATACCGGCACCTACGCGCAGGCGAGCGGCACCGCGGCGGCGCGCGAGCTCGAGCGGCTCGCCAGTGCGGCACGACTCGCGGCGCGGCTCGGACTTCAGGTGCATGCCGGTCACGGGCTCGATTACCACAACGTGCAGCCGGTCGCGGCGATCGCCGAGGTCGTCGAACTCAACATTGGGCACGCCATCGTGGCGCGCGCCGTATTCCACGGGCTGCCCGTGGCGGTGCGCGAGATGCGCGCGCTGATGACGGCCGCGCGCGCATGATCTTCGGCATCGGCATCGACGTGCTCCGGGCCGAACGCATCGACGGGGTGCTCGAGCGCCGCGGGGAGCGGTTCATCGAGCGGCTGCTGATGCCCGAGGAGCGCTCGCAGCTCGAGCGCACGCAGCGGCCGCGGCGCTTTCTCGCCATGCGTTTCGCGGCCAAGGAGGCCATCGTCAAGGCGATGGGCACCGGGTTTGCCAACGGTGTGTGGATCCGCGACGTCGGCATCGTCCAGAACCGGTTCGGCAAGCCCGAGGTCGTCTACTCGCAGCGCGGCGAGCAGGTGCGCCGCGCGCTCGGCATCGGCGAAGGCCACGTGACGCTCACCGACGAGGCGGGGCTGGTCGTGGCGGTGGCGGTTCTGCTCAGGGCACAATAGTCCGCGCCGCGCGCGCGTCACGGGGAAGTGTGGGCTTGATCAACTGTCTGGTATTCGACATCGAGACCATCCCAGACGTCGCGCTCGGGCGGCGCCTGTACGGGCTCGAGGGCCTCAGCGACGCCGCCGTCGCCAAGGCGATGTATTCCCTGCGCCGTCAGGCGTCGGGCTCGGAATTCCTCTCGCACGAGCAGCACCGGGTCGTGGCCATCTCCTGCGTGCTGCGCCGGGGCGACACGCTGAAGGTGTGGAGCCTCGGCGATGAGCAGTCCCCGGAGCGCGAGCTGATCGAGCGGTTCTTCGACGGCGTCGAGCGCTTCTCGCCGGAGCTGGTGTCGTGGAACGGCACGGGCTTCGACCTGCCGGTGCTGAACTACCGCGCGCTGGCCGCCGGGCTGCAGGCGCACCGTTACTGGGAGACGGGCGAGTCCGAGCCGGCTTTTCGCTACAACAACTATCTCAGTCGCTATCACTGGCGCCACATCGACCTGATGGACGTGCTGTCGGGGTTCCAGGGACGCGGGCGGGTCTCCCTCGAGCACATCGCGCAGCTGCTCGGCCTGCCGGGCAAGCTCGGCTTCTCCGGTGCGCAGGTCTGGGACGCCTACCAGGCTGGGGATCTGGCCGGCATACGCCGCTACTGCGAGACCGACGTGCTCAACACCTACCTGGTGTACCTGCGTTTCGAGCTGCTGCGCGGACGGCTCACCGCCGCGGCGCACGAGGCCGAGCTCGAGCGGGTGCGCGCGCTGCTGCGCGCCGGCGAAGAGCCGCACTTCGGGCAGTTTCTACGCGCCTGGGAGACCCCCGCATGAGCCTGGCGGGCGCGGCGCGCGGTGAGCCGGCGCACGAGGAATGTGCGCACGTGAGTGCGTTGACGCACGAGGGCGACGGCATCGTGCGCGAGGGGAAGACGGCGTTCGTCCCCGGGGCGCTGCCCGGCGAGAGGGTCCGCTTCGTGCGCACGCGCCGCCACCGCGGCCATGACGAGGCGCGGCTGCTCGAGGTGCTCGAACCTGCAGCCACGCGTGTCAGCCCGCGCTGCGAGCATTTCGGGGTCTGCGGCGGCTGCGTGCTGCAGCACCTCTCGAGCGAGGCGCAGCGGATGATGAAGCAGACCGAGCTCGCCGACAATCTCGAGCGCCTGGCGCGCGTCGACTGTCCGCACTGGCTCGCGCCGCTCGCCGGCCCGGCCTGGGGTTACCGGCGCCGCGCCCGGCTCGGCGCGAAATTCGTGCCCAAGAAGGACCGCGTGGTGGTCGGCTTCCGCGAGCGCAGCGCGCCGTACGTGGCGGACCTGCAGCGCTGCGAGGTGTTGAGCCCGCCGGTCGGGGAGTGGATCACGCCGCTCGCCGAACTCATCGCGACACTCGATATCCGCCGGCAGCTGCCCCAGATCGAGGTCGCCGTCGCCGATAACGCCACCGCGCTCGTGCTGCGAGTGTTGAGCCCGCCCTCGGCGGGCGACCGCGAACGGTTGCGCGTCTTCGCGGCGACCCGCGGGGCGCGCCTGTACCTGCAGCCGGGGGGCCTCGAGACCATCGAACCACTCGAGACATCCGCGCCGCTCGAGCCGCTGTACTACAGCCTGCCCGAGTTCGATCTGCGGCTGCAGTTCATGCCGAGCGACTTCGTGCAGATCAACGGCCCGGTCAACCGCGCGCTCGTGGCCCGCGCGGTCGAGCTGCTCGGCTGCGGGCCGGGCGATACGGTGCTCGATCTGTACTGCGGTCTGGGCAACTTCACCCTGCCGCTCGCCCGCTCCGGCGCGCGGGTCGTCGGGGTCGAAGGCGAAGCGGCGCTCATCGAGCGTGCGCGCGGCAATGCCACGCGCAACGGGATCGCCAATGCCGAGTTCCACGTCGCGGATCTGTCGCATCCGCCCGAGCCGCATACCCCGTGGCTGCGCGGTCCGTACAGCCACGTGCTGCTCGATCCGCCACGGGTCGGGGCGCGCGAGATGCTCGCCACCGTGGCGGCGCTGCGTCCGCGGCGCGTGTTGTACATCTCCTGCCATCCGGGCAGTCTCGCCCGCGACCTCGGCGTGCTGGTGCACGAGCACGGGTTTGCGCTCGAGGCGGCCGGCATCATCGACATGTTTCCCCACACCGGGCACGTCGAGTCGCTGGCGCTGCTCGCCGGACCCTGAGGCGTCTGCGCATGAGCCTCGGCCCGCTGATGATCGACCTGACAGGGACCGAACTGACGGCCGAGGAGCGCGAGCTCATCGCCCATCCCCGGGTGGGCGGGGTGATCCTGTTCGCGCGCAACTATGTCGCGCCGGCGCAGCTGACTGCGCTCGTCACGGC
>JAJXWE010000138.1 GCA_021781775.1 Pseudomonadota bacterium
ATGCGCACAGTGTCGCGCGAGACCGCCCGGCGCGAAGCTTCGGTTTGTCACGATGCGTCGCTACGGGGTGGCGCGTACGGTCAATCCGAGTGGCGCCGTCGGCGGAAGCGGGACAATGGCATATTTCATCACCGGAGGGACCGGCTTCATCGGCCGACACCTGGTCAAGCGGCTCGCCGCGCGCGGCGAGCCGCTGTATTTGCTCACGCGGTCCAGCTCCCATGCCCGGGTCGGGCGCCTCGCGCGGGACTGCGCTGGTCTCGGCGCGTCGCTGTCGTTCATCGAGGGGGGCCTCGGCGCGCCGCTGCTCGGCATCTCGGCGGCTGACCGCAAACGACTCACGGGTGCCGTCACCCACTTCTTTCATCTCGGGGCACTGTACGACCTGAATGCAGCGGATGAGGAGCTGTCTCGCAGCAATGTCACCGGTACGCAGCATGCGTTGGATTTTGCGCATGAGATCGGGGCGGAGCGATTCCATTTCATGAGCTCCATCGCCTCCGCCGGGCGGTATCCGGGGGAGTTCACCGAAGAGATGTTCGAGCAGGCCGGTGCGCTCGATCATCCGTACTATCGCACCAAGCACGAGGCGGAGGCGCTGGTGCGCACCACCTGCAGGGTGCCGTGGCGCATCTACCGTCCGGGCATGGTCGTCGGACACTCGCTGAGCGGTGAGACCGACAAGATCGATGGCCCGTATTACCTGTTCAAGTTGATTCAAAAGGTCCGCGACGTCGTGCCGCGCTGGGTGCCGCTGGTCGTCGGCGAGGGGGGGTACGTCAACATCGTGCCCGTGGATTTCGTCGCGGCGGCGCTCGAGTACCTGGCACACGTGCACGGCGAGGACGGACAGTGCTTTCATCTGACCGATCCGCGCGACTACCGGGTGGGTGAGGCCATCAACGTGTTTGCGACCGCCGCGCATGCCCCGATACTGCAGCTGCGCGTGGACTCGGCGTTCACCGACTCGCTGCGCGCGGGGGTGCATCTGCCGCGCGAAGCGACCGCGCCGCTGCGCCGCATGCTTGAGGAGTGGCTCGCCGAGGCGGGGGTGCCGCGCGCAGTGCTGGGACTGCTTGACCAGCCGACCACGTTTTCCGCGACCCGCGCGCAGCGGCTGCTGGCGGCAGCAGGCATCACGGTGCCGCCCTTGGCCGACTACGCGTGGCGCCTGTGGGACTACTGGGAGCGCCGGCTCGATCCGGATCTGGATCCGACCGTCCGCCTGCGGCAGGTCGTTACCGGCAAGACGGTCCTGCTGACCGGCGGGTCCTCCGGCATCGGACGCGCCACGGCGCTGAAGCTGGGCGCGGCGGGCGCGCGAGTGATACTCGTTGCCCGCAACGCGGACAAGCTCGAGCAGGTGCGTGCGCAGATCGTGGCGAGCGGCGGGGAGGCCGGCATCTATGCCTGCGACCTGGTCGATCCGCCGGCCTGCGCCGGCCTGCTCAAGCAGCTCGCCGCGGAGCAGCCGCCGATCGACATTCTGATCAACAACGCGGGCCGCTCGATTCGCCGTGGCATCGATGCGACCTACGAGCGTCTGCACGATTACGAGCGGCTCATGCAGATCAACTACTTCGCCGCTGTTCGCCTGACGCTCGGCGTGCTGCCGGCGATGGCGGCGCGGCGCACGGGCCACGTGATCAGCATCTCGTCGCTTGGCGTGCTCACCAACGCCAGTCGGTTCGCGGCATACAATGCCTCCAAGGCCGCGCTGGAAGCGTTCACCCGGTGCGCCTCGGGGGAATTCGCCGACCGCGGCGTACGCTTCACCGTGGTGGATCTGCCCCTGGTGCGCACGCCGATGAGCGCGCCGACGAAGCTGTACGAGCACTTCAAGCTCCTGGAGCCCGAGCAGGCCGCCGACATCGTCTGCGCTGCGATCGTGCGCAAGCCGGAGCGCGCGACGACTGGTGTCGGAACGTTTGCGCAGGTCGTGGAGGCGCTGGCACCGCAGCTGAATCGTGTCGTGATGAGTGAGAGCTATCGGATGTATCCGGACTCACAGGCCGCAGGGGGCGCGGCCGCACCGGCCGAGGCACTCTCACGCGAGGCGCGGACATTCGCAGCCCTGCTGCGCAATCTGCATTTCTGAGCGGGGTCCGCCGGCGGACTGAGCACGTGCCGCGATCGGCTCCGTTCGCGACCCTCACCGATGATCAATCCTTCGGCGCGTTGCCGCCCGTGCGGCAGGGGGCGAAGGACCGTCGTCGCACACGGCGGCCGGATCGGCGCCGAATTCGAGCTTGAGATCGTTCCGCTACCGCAGGCAATATGTCGCCGGCGGCCAGACCCTGTTCTGCAAGGCGAGCCGTACGGGGCACAGTGCCCGCTCGCTTTCCGCATTCCAGTCTCGGAGGGAACGACGTTGAACAAACGGAACGGTCTGATCACCCTGGCCCTCGCGGCGACGATTGCCCATTTCCCGGCGCACGCCGATACGCCGACTCCGCCCTGCAGTGGATCGTCCGCGCTGCTCGGGCTGCTCGATCGGCCGACCGTGGGGGATTCCAGCTGCGTGGTGCCGCAGGGCATGACCGTGCTCGAGGCGGGTGCCACCGCCGGCAATCTGTACGGTGCGCCGGGCGGGCAGATCGACACGCTGCCCAATATGGAGTTGCGCTGGGGTCTGTCGGGGGACTCGGAGCTCGTCTGGCTGCCGCCGAACTTCCAGTACCAGTCGGTCAATGCCGGACCGGGCGGCCCGCCGCAGACGCTGCGCGGATTCGGCCCGACGACGGTCGGCATCAAGCATGAACTCGGCTACAACGAGCACTGGCAGTGGACCGCTGAGGCGCTTGCCACGCTCCCCTCCGGCGACACGACTTTCGGCAGCCACGGTCTCGGTGGAGCGCTCAACGCCATTGTCAGTTACGGCAGCGGTCCGCTCGGGGTCTCGCTGATGGTCGGACTCACCTCGCAGACCGAGCCCACCGCGGTGGGCGGGCAGCGCTTTCAGAGCTTCAATCCCGACCTGGTGTTGACGTGGCAGTCGAGCGCGCGCCTGCAGTTCTACGGCGAGATCTACGGTCAGTCGGACAGCGGCTATCACCAGGGCTGGGGAACCGACGCCGACGGCGGCTTGCAGTACTTGGTCACGCCAGACTTCGAGGTGGACCTGGAGGAGGGCGTGCGCCTGCAGGGCAATCTCGGTGGGTTCTCGAATTATACGGGCGTCGGGCTCGGTCTGCTTTTCTGACCGACGGCGGCCGCGGGCCGGCGGAGCGAGCGCCGCATATGTCCGCAGCCGCTACTGCATCTTCAGGTGTGCGCCGATCGCCGCCTTCAACGTATCGAGCACGAAGGTGAACACGATCGTGGCAAGCAGCACCGCGCCGATCACGCCGAGCGGTATCGGGCTCATGAGAATTCCGACGGTCGCGAGCACCGCGAAGATCGCCACGTTCGCCAGCATCGAGACGATGATCCAGGCGCTCGGCAGCGAACTCCACAGGCGTCGCCGCTCACGTACTACGTAGAACAGCCCTTGGCTGGCGAACGAGAGGGTTACCGATGCCAGCGTCTGCAGTCGCGCCTGATCAAATCCGAGGTGGTAGCGGCCGAACGCGACGACGCTGCCGCAGAACAGAACGCTGCACAGCGCTAGGGCGACTCCAAGCATCGTGATGCTGTCGACGTGCCAGGCATTGGGCTTCGGCGAAGGGCGCACGTTGTCGGTGGTCGCGGACATCGCAAGAAAATCGCCGGTGATCATCAGCAGCGCCATGAGGCGTGGTGTCAGGATGGCGTGGCCGGTCATGACCAGACCCACGACCAGCAGCAGCATCTGGCTCAGTTTCTGGGTCAGTGAGCGCATCGTGTAGGTCAGGATGCGTTGGAATGCGATTCGTCCCTCGCGTACCGCGTTGACGGTACCGGACAGTCCCGGTTCGGTGAGCACGATTCCGGCGGCGGATTTGGCCACATCGGTCGCGTTCGACACTGCGATGCCCATCTGCGCTTGGCGCAGCGCCGGAGCATCGTTGGCACCGTCGCCGCACATCCCGACCGTGTGCCCGCTCGCCTGGAATGCCCGCACGATGTGGAATTTGTCCTCCGGGAAGACTCCGGCAAACACCGCGTAGTCCTGCGGACGGACGCGCTCAGGTATCGGGCCGGGCGGACAGACCGGGCCATCTAGGCCGACCGCGTGCGCCACGACCCGCGCGGTCACCGGGGCGTCACCGGTGACCATGACCGTGGCGACGCCCATGGCGCGCAACTGTTCGATCAGCGCGGCCGCATCCTCGCGCGGCGGATCGCTGAGCGCGATGAATCCGATCACCTGCGGCGCCGCATCTACCGGGCCATACGCTACCGCCAGCACTCGGTACCCCTCGGCGGCGAGCGCGTCGGCTGTCGCCGCCGCTTCCGCAGGCGCAGTGCCGATCGTCTGCAGCGTCGCAAAGGCGCCCTTGACGATGCGCAGCGATTGGCCGGCCTCATCGGTGACGATCGCCTCGGCGCGCTTGCGTGTGGGATCGAAGGGCGTGAAGGATCGCAGCTGCGCCGGCGCGCCGTGCGCCGGACGGGCCGCCGAGGCGCGGCGGATAGCGTCGTCGACCGGATCTGCCCCCCCTTCTGAACTCGCGAGCGCAGCGAGGGCGAGAACGCGCGGCTCGTCGTAGCGGGCCATTGGGCGCACCGCTGTGACTGCGAGCGCGTTCTGGGTGATGGTGCCGGTCTTGTCCGCGCACAGCACGTCGAGCGTGGCGGCTTCCTCGACGGCGGACAGTCGGGTGGGCAGTACGCCGCGGGCAGCGAGCGCGCGGGCGCCGAGGGCGCTCGCGAGCGTGAACGTCGCGGGCAGCGCCACGGGGATCGCGGCCAGGATCGCAGTGAGGGTGAGGGAGATCACCTCGTGCGTCGGCAGACCGAGTACCGCGGCGTACGCGACCTGGGCGATGACTACCCCGCCGTTGAAGATGGCGAGATTGCGTACCACCCGCAGCACGGTCGTCTGTTGCGTGCTGACGCCGTGTGCCGTGCGCACCAGTTCTGCCGTGCGGCCGAACCGCGTCCGGGTGCCGGTCGCGGTCACTTCGGCGAGTGCCTCGCCGCGCCGCACCAATGCGCCCGCATAAGTGATCCGGCCTGCCGCGCCTTCCACCGGGAGTGACTCGCCGGTGAGAGTAGACTGGTCCAGTAGCACGTCCCCGCTGAGCAGGCGGACATCGGCGGGCACGATGCCGCCGAGGGACAACTTAATCAGGTCTCCCGGAACGAGCTCGGCAGCCGCTACAGTCCGCCACTCGCCGTCGCGCCGCACCGAGGCCATCAGGGCCAGGCGTGCTTTCAGCGCCTGAAGCGTCGCTTGTGCGCGGCTCTCCTGAACGAAGCCGAGCACCGCATTGAACAGCACCAGCACGGCGATGACCGCCGCCTCGACATACTTGTCGAGCGCGAGCTGCAGGACGATCGCCGCCTCGAGCATCCACGGGATGGGCGCCCAGAACTTCTCCGCCAGTCGTCGCCACGCCGGCCGCTCCTGCTCGGCCACGGCGTTCGGGCCGAACTGCGCCAGGCGCTGTTGCGCCTCGACCGCGCTCAGTCCCTGAGCCGGCGTCGCGGACATCGCCGCCGTGGCGCCGGGAGGCGCGGGGGGCGGTGGCGTCGGGTTGAAGTCGCGTTGGGTCATGATGCGCAGGTTCCGCTGCTGGACA
>JAJXWE010000139.1 GCA_021781775.1 Pseudomonadota bacterium
GCACCATGTTCGACCCGCGCAATAACCTGGCCAACGAAGTGAGCGCTCAGCTGATCATGCATTTCGGCGACAAGGTGTTCCGCACCGTCATTCCGCGCAACGTCCGTCTGGCCGAGGCGCCGTCCTTCGGGCGTCCGGTGCTCTTTCACGACAAGGATTCGCGCGGGGCGCTCGCCTACCTGGCGCTCGCCGGGGAGCTGATCCGCCGCGGCGAGCAGGGTGGCGGCGCGGCGCCGCCTCAGCCGGCCGGCGCCGTGGACGGGGAGGCCGCCCCATGACCCAGAAGAAGCCGACTCTGGGCCGCGGACTGGCCGATCTGCTCGGTCCGGGCGTGCGGCCCCCGCCCCCCTCGCCCGCGCAGCCCGTACCGGCTCCTCCGGGGGACGAGCTGCGGCGGTTGCCGCTCGATGTGCTGCAGCGCGGGAAGTACCAGCCGCGCACCGACATGCACCCCGAATCGCTCGAGGAGCTCGCCGGCTCGATCAAGGCGCAGGGCGTGGTGCAGCCCATCGTGGTGCGCCCCCTCGCGGCAGCGCCCGGCGCACCGCAGCGCTACGAGATCATCGCCGGCGAGCGGCGCTGGCGCGCCGCGCAGCTGGCCGGACTTGAGGACATCCCGGCGATCGTGCGGCACATCGCCGACGAGGCCGCCATCGCCGTCGCGCTGATCGAGAACATTCAGCGCGAAAACCTCAACCCCCTCGAGGAGGCGCGTGCGCTCGAGCGGCTGATCCGCGAGTTTGAGCTCACGCACGCCCAGGCGGCCGAGGCGGTGGGTCGCTCGCGGGCCGCCGTGAGCAATCTGTTGCGCCTGCTTGAGCTGCCCGCCGAGGTGTGCGAGCTGATCGAGCGGCGCCAGATCGAGATGGGTCACGCGCGAGCGCTGCTCGGCCTGGCGCAACGCGCCGAGCAGCGTCAGGCCGCCGCAGAGGTGGTCGCAAAGGGCCTCTCGGTGCGCGCCACCGAGGCGCTCGTGCGGCGCATGCTGCAGCCGCGCACCGCCGCCCCTGCCGCGACCGCCGACCCGGACGTGCGCCGCCTCGAGCAGCAGCTTTCCGAGCAGCTGGGTGCCCGGGTGGCCATTCGTCCGGGCCCGGCCGGCAGGGGCTCGCTGGTCGTCACCTATAATAGTCTCGAGGAGCTGGACGGGATCCTCGCCCATATCCATTAGCACTTTCCCGGATAGCCAACCCGGGAAAGGGCGATTCGTCCCGGCCGGGGATTTCACACGATTTTCACAGGCTTAGGCCGGGTGACGATGGAGTGGACTCCCCCGAGACCGGTCAATATAATCGCGCGGCTTTTTCGGTCCGACCGGTGTGCGAACCGGCGGACCGGACGGCGGCCCGACGCGCAGCATTACGCCCGCGAGTGAGATTTCGGTGACCGTGATCGACCTGCCCCAAGCCCGGCGGCTGGCTTTCAGCGTCGTGCTGGGCCAGCTGGCCGTAACGGTGATGGCCGGATTGCTCGCCTGGGCGATCTCCGGACGGCTCGCGGCTTTCTCGGCTCTGCTCGGCGGAGGCATCGGGACGGCGGCGAGCCTGATTCTGGCGCTCGTCGGGTTCAGCCGGGGCGCCGTGGACGCCGAACGGGCGCTGCGGGCGTTTTACGGGGGGGAGGCGCTGAAGCTCGTCGTCGTCGTCGGGCTGTTTGTGGCGGCCTTCAAGTTGACGAAGGTCGCGCCGCTGGCAATGTTCACGGCCTTCGCCGCGACATTTTTCGTGTATTGGATCGCGCTCGCCGCCGCGCTGTGGCCCGGCAGCCGCGCGCGCGGTCAGAAGATTGCCGACCCGGCGTCAGCGCCAGCGGCCGACACTACGCACACAGTGAGAGATTGACGTTCATGGCAGCAAAGCAGCCACAGATCGGTGAGTACATACTGCATCACCTCACCTTTCTGACCAACAAACCGCAGACTTCGCTCGTCAACTTCACCGTCATCGACTACGACACGGTGTTCTTCTCAGTGCTGCTGGCGGTGCTGTTCGCCGGCAGCTTCTACCTGGTGGCGCGCAAGTCCGCGGCAGCCAGCAACAGCGTGCCGCGCGGTTTCCAGAGCTTCGTCGAGATGCTGGTCGACTGGGTCGATTCCCAGGTGAAGGACGTGTACCACGGCACCAACCGGCTGATCGCACCGCTCGCGCTGACGATCTTCTGCTGGGTGTACTTGTTCAATTTCATGGACCTGCTGCCGGTCGATCTGTTGCCGGGGGTCGCCGGCGCGGTGGGGCTGGCGCACCTGAAGGTCGTGCCGAGCACCGACCTGAACGCCGCCTTCGGGCTGTCGCTCACGGTGTTCATCCTGATGATCTACTACAGCATCAAGGTGAAAGGGCTGCTCGGCTTTCTCGGGGAGCTGACGCTGCAACCGTTCCGCGCCAAGAACATCTTCGTGCAGATTCCGCTCTCGATCGTCAATTTCGTGCTCGAATCGGTCACGCTGATCGCCCGCCCCGTGTCGCTGGCGCTACGACTGTTCGGCAACCTGTTCGCCGGCGAGATGATCTTCGTGCTGCTCGCGCTGCTGACGCTGGTGCACAGCTACGCCGGGCTCGAGTCCGTCTCGGGCTGGGGGATGGCGCTCATGCAGGCCGTGCTCACCTTCGCCTGGGAAGTGTTCCACCTCCTGATCATCACGATTCAGGCGTTCATCTTCATGGTGCTCACCATCGTCTACCTGGCGATGGCGCACGAACATCATTGACCGGCTACTGTTTCCAGACGCATTGATCCTTGAGGAGATATTGAATGCAAAACGTCGCACTGATCCAAGCCATGACCGTGCTCGCCGTGGGCATCATCTTCGGCATGGGCGCCCTCGGCACCGCCATCGGCTTCGGCATTCTCGGCGGCCGCTTCATCGAAGGCTCGGCCCGCCAGCCTGAGCTGATGCCTGCCCTGCAGGTCAAGATGTTCCTGGTCGCCGGCCTGCTCGACGCCGTCGCCATGATCGGCATCGGCTTCGCGCTGTTCTTCACGTTCGCGAACCCGTTCCTCGAAGCGCTGCACGTTGCAGCACATTGAGCTGCTTGCGCGTTACCGGTAAGGCACTCCTCGGAAGGGGGCGATCGTGCACATTAATCTGACGCTCGTCATCCAGATGGCGGTGTTCGCCGTCCTGATCTGGTTCACGATGAAGTTCGTGTGGCCGATGCTTCTCGGCCCGATGCAGGAGCGTGAGCGGCGCATCGCGCAGGGGCTGGCCGCGGCCGGCAAGGGCGAGGAAGAGCTCAAGCAGGCACGGGAAGGCGCCGAGTCCATTCTGCGCGAGGCACGCGAGCGTGCCGGCGTCATCGTCGACCAGGCACAGCGCAGCGCCAACGAGATCCTCGAGCAGGCACGCAGCACCGCCACGCAGGAAGGCCAGCGCCTGGTGGCCGCCGCGCAGCAGCAGATCGGACTCGATGCGGCGCGGGCCAAGGAGCAGCTGCGCCAGCAGGTCGGCTCGATTGCCGTCGCGGCCGCCGCCAAGCTCCTCGAGCGCGAGATCGACGCGCGCGCCCACGAGGCCTTGCTCAACGAGTTCGCGGCGCAGCTGTAGGCGGAGGACACGATGCCGGACAAGAGCACCATCGCCAGGCCCTATGCCAAAGCCGCGTTCGCGGCGGCGGACGGCCGCCTGGGCGAGTGGTCCGAGGCGCTGCAGCGGGCGGCCGCCGTGGTCGCCGATCCGCGGGTCGCGGCCCTGCTCGATGACCCGAACGTCAGCGCCGAGCGGCTTGCCGATCTCGTCGCGTCCATCGCCGATCCGCCGGGGGATCCGGCGCGGCGCAACTTCATTTGCACGGTCGCCGACAATCACCGGCTCGAGTGCCTGCCCGAGATCGCCGCGCGCTTCGAGGCGCTTAAGGCCGCGGCCGAAGGCACCATCGATGTCGAGGTCACCTCAGCGAAGCCGCTCACCGACGCTCAGCAGCGCGCGCTCGGCGGTGCCCTCGAGCGGCGCCTGAAGCGCACCGTACGCCTGCGCTGCACGCTCGATCCGACCCTGATCGGCGGCGCCAGCGTGCGCGCCGGCGATCTGGTCATCGACGGCTCGGTGCGCAACCGGCTCGAGCGCATCGCCCATCAGCTGACCGCGTAAGCCATTTTCCGGGGAAACACAGTTATGGCCATCAAGGCATCCGAAATCAGCGATCTGATCAAGCAGCGGATCGAGAGCTTCAAGACCGCCACCGAGGCGCGCGATGTCGGCACCATCATGTCGGTGACCGACGGCATCACGCGCGTGCACGGCCTGGCCGACGCACGCTACGGCGAGATGCTCGAGTTTCCGGGCAATGTCTTCGGCCTGGCGCTGAACCTCGAGCAGGACTCGGTCGGCGCAGTGGTGCTCGGGGAGTACAAGCACCTGCGCGAAGGCGACACCGTCAAGACCACCGGGCGCATCCTGGAGGTGCCGGTGGGCCGCGAGCTGCTCGGTCGCGTGGTCGATGCGCTCGGCCAGCCGATCGACGGCAAGGGGCCGCTCAACGCCACGCGCACCGCCCCGATCGAGCGGGTGGCGCCGGGCGTGATCTACCGCAAGTCGGTCAGCCAGCCAGTGCAGACCGGCTACAAGGCCGTCGACTCGATGGTGCCGGTCGGCCGTGGTCAGCGCGAGCTGATCATCGGCGACCGTCAGACCGGCAAGACGGCGCTCGCCGTCGATACCATCATCAATCAGAAGAACTCGGGCGTGAAGTGCGTCTACGTCGCGATCGGTCAGAAGCAGTCGACCATCGCCGGCGTGGTGCGCAAGCTCGAGGAGCACGGCGCGCTCGCGCACACCGTGGTCGTGGCCGCCTCGGCCTCGACCCCGGCCGCGCTGCAGTACATCGCCGCCTACTCCGGCTGCACGATGGGCGAGTTCTTCATGGACAACGGTGAAGACGCGCTGATCGTCTACGATGACCTGTCCAAGCAGGCGGTGGCCTACCGGCAGATCTCCCTGCTGCTGCGCCGTCCGCCGGGCCGCGAGGCCTTCCCGGGCGACGTATTTTACCTGCACTCGCGCCTGCTCGAGCGCAGCGCGCGCGTCAACGAACAGTACGTCGAGATGCAGACCAAGGGGGCGGTTAAGGGCAAGACCGGTTCGCTCACCGG
Organism: Pseudomonadota bacterium; assembly: GCA_021781775.1. Lineage (GTDB taxonomy): Bacteria > Pseudomonadota > Gammaproteobacteria > Steroidobacterales > Steroidobacteraceae > 13-2-20CM-66-19. The sequence continues at coordinate 5,089 of JAJXWE010000139.1, forward strand.
ACTGCCGATCATCGAGACTCAGGCGGGCGACGTCACGGCGTTCGTGCCGACCAACGTCATCTCGATCACCGACGGGCAGATCTTCCTCGAGACCGACCTGTTCAACGCGGGCGTGCGCCCGGCGATGAACGCCGGCATCTCGGTGTCGCGCGTCGGTGGCGCGGCACAGACCGACATCATCAAGAAGCTCGGCGGTGGCATCCGCCTCGCCCTGGCGCAGTACCGCGAACTCGCGGCGTTCTCGCAGTTCGCCTCCGATCTCGACGAGGCGACGCGCAAGCAGCTCGAGCGCGGCCAGCGGGTCACCGAGCTGATGAAGCAGAGGCAGTACGCGCCGATGTCGGTCGCGGAGATGGCATTGTCCATCTACGCGGTGAACAACGGCTACATGGATAAAGTGGAGCTGAAGAAGGTGGTTGCGTTCGAGGCGGCGCTTCAGTCCTTCGCACACGCCCGCTACGCCGCGATGCTCGAGCGCATCAACAAGGAGCCGAAGTTCAGCAAGGACAACGAGGCGGAGCTGAAGAAGTGCGTCGAGGACTTCATCGCCACAGGGACCTACTGAGCGTCG
>JAJXWE010000140.1 GCA_021781775.1 Pseudomonadota bacterium
GGTGTGTCTGCAGGCGCGGCGCTCGGGTGCGCACGGCGAGGCGCGCGCGCTGCGCTTCGCGCTCGCCAACGCGCTCATCGTCGCGCTGTATACCGTCAACGACGGGATCGGCACCCGGCTCTCGCACACACCGGTCGCGTACTCGCTCTGGACGTTCGTCCTGCCGGCCCTGCCGACCGCACTGGTGCTGATGCGCGGGCGGCTCGGCCAGCTGTTCACGGGCGATAGCGTCGGTTCGCTGCTGCGCCGCGGGGTGGGCGGAGGCGCCTGCTCGGTCGGCTCGTACACGCTGGCGCTGTGGGCCATGACCCAGGCCCCCATCGGCGCCATCGCCGCGCTGCGCGAGACCTCGATGCTCTTCGGCGTGCTGTTCGCCTGGTGGTTCCTCGCGGAGCGTCCAACCCGCCGGCGCGTGCTGGCGCTGTCGATCATTGCCATTGGAGCGATGATCCTGGACATTGCCTAGAGGACACGGTCATCCCGTGCCGGGCGTCATGACAGCACTCACCTGCACGTAACGAGCATCGGGATCCCGGCGCGCGAACGGTGCCGGTCGCCGCATTGACCCGCGGCGCCCCCGGTCAGCGCCGAGCTCGACCTCCGGACTGCGCGCAACCTGCACAACACCGAGGCGGGTCCAGGTTCGTATCACCTTCCGCCCCGACCGACCCGCACGGCCCTGGGTACCGCGCCGGCTCAAGCCCCGCCGATGCGGCCGATGGCGCGCGCCAGGGCGTACTGCGCCTTGGCATAGCGCACCAGCGCCGTGGCATAGCTGCTGCGCGCCCGGGTGAAGTCCTGCTGAGCCTGGATCACCTCGGTCACCGCGTATACGCCGAACTGCCGGCGCTGCAGCGTCAGCTGCAGGCTGCGGCGGGCAAGCTCGACGCCGTGGCGCGCGAGCACCATCTGCTCCTGCGCGGCCTGGGCGCTCGTGAAAGCGGACACGACCTGCTCGCGGATGGTCTGGCGGAGCTTCTCGTCGACGAACCGCTGGTGCGAGAGACGCGCATCGGCCGCCTCCGTGCGGCTGAAGTCGAAGAGTCCACCGGGCCCGAGCCGCCAGCTGAGTCCGACCGCGTAATCGTGCGTCGCGCGATAGTTGTCGAGCAGCCCGACCGGCCCGCCGCGCGCCTGGCCGTAGACCGCAACGGCCCCGAGAGACGGAATCAGCGGTCCGTACTTCGCACCGCTACGCTGCTTCTCGGCCGCATCCACCGCCGCGGCGCTCGCCCTGAGCTCCGGCCGCTGGCGCAGCGCGGTCTCGAGCAACCGCGTGAGCGGCGTATCGAGTGTCACCAGCGTTGGTGGTACCACCAGGCGCTCGGCGGGCGCGAGCACGATCGCCGGGTCGAGTCGCAGCACCGTGTCGAGCCGCGCCCCGCTGGTGCGCACCTGAGCGTCGGCGCCGCGCAGGGTGACCTCGGCCTGCTGCGTCTGCACCGCCAACCGCAGCGCCTCGCTGCGGTTGGTCAACCCGATGGCCACCGCCCGCTCGAGCTCGGACTGGTACTGCTGGGAGATCTGCACCGCCTCGGCGGCAATGTCCCGCTCGGCCACCGCGTTGACCAGATCGAAGTAGGCGCCGGCGGCGGCGAGCAACGTATCGTTGTGCTGCGCTTCGACGTCCTGCGCAGCAGCCGCCTGCAGCTGGCGCGCCGCGAGCTTGTTGAAGATCGCATCGCCGAGCTCGAGCGACAGGCCGACGGCCGCGCCGCGCCGATACAGACTCTTGTCCACCTCGAGCATCGTCCCGCTGGTCTGCTGATCGGCCCCCGAGCGATGCGCGAAGGTCTCCCCGAGCGTCACGCTCGGCACGAAGCGCAGCGTCGCGGCGTCGTTGACGGCCGTCGCCTGCTGCTCGGCCGTGCGCACCAGCGCCAGATCGAGGTTGTTCAGGCCCGCCAGGCGCAGCGCGGTGGCGAGGTCGATCTGCTGCACGGTGCCGCTCGCCGGCAGTGGTGGCTCCTCGGCCGCGGCAAGTCCGGTCGCGAGCAGCAGCGCCGCGGCGAGCGCACTCAACGATCCAACCCGGCGCTTCACGGAATGGCCCTTCTGGTCGCGGCGGCGATGGCACCGGGCGAGGGGGCGGTGAGCTGCACCGAGACGTACATCCCCGGCAGCAGCCGGTGGCCCGGGTTGGCCATGTCGATCTCGGCCAACATGGTTTGGCTGGAGCGCGAGAGCGCATAGCTGACGCGGGTGATCTTCACCGGGATGCGCACGCCTGGCAGATCCACCGAGGAGACCACCGCGGGGCAGCCCGGCCGCACCGAGGGCGCCATGCGCTCCGGCACCGGGATCTGCACGCGCACCCGGCTCAGGCTCATCAGCGTCACGATGGCCGCGCCCTTGGGATCCCCCGCGGTCGGCACCGCGACGAACGCGCCCGGATCGACGTAGCGGGCGGTGATCGTCCCGGAGAACGGCGCGGTGACCCGCGCGTAGCGCAGCAACGCCTCGACGCGGTCGAGCTCGGCCTGGGCCACCTCCACCCGCCCGCGATACCGGTCCACCTGCTCCGGCGTCACCAGATCGGGCGCGGCCTTGGCCGCCTGCTGGATGCGCGCATAGTTGCGCGCGGCCACATCGAGCTGGGCGCGGTACTTGACCCGGTCGGCCGCGAGTTCCGGCACCTCGAGCTGGGCGATGAGCTGTCCGGCCTTGACCCGATCACCCTTGTCCACCGGGATCGCCTTGACGAATCCGGCGACCTTGGCGGTGATCACCGCCGCCTGGTAGGCCACTACGTGCGCCGGCAGCACCAGCGCCTCGGGACTCGACCCGGCCGGCTCACCGGCCTGCGCGGGGGCCAGACCGGCCAGTAGCACCGCCGCGCCGAGCGCGGCGGCCGTCACTCTCAACCGCCGTCCGGCGGACCACCGGCTCGGCCGGCACGTTGCAATGCGTGTCATCGTCGTAGCTCCTCAGCCTGCAATACGGGTCGGATCATCGGGGTCGAGCGAGGGCGAGCGACGCGGCGCCTTCGCCCGGATCAAGGCGAACACGGAGGGCAACACCCACAGTGTTGCCACGGTCGCGAGGACCAGTCCCCCGATCACCGCCCGGCCGAGCGGCGCGGCCTGCTGCCCGCCCTCGCCCCAGCCGGCGGCCATTGGCAACATGCCGGCCATCATCGCGAGCGTCGTCATGACGATCGGCCGCAGGCGACTCACCGCCCCGGACACACCGGCCTCGGCCGCGCTCTGACCTTCCATGCGGGCGCGCTCGGCAAACGTCACGAACAGGATGGCGTTCGCGATCGCCACGCCGACCGCCATGATCGCGCCGATGAACGACTCCAGATTGAGCGTCGTGCCGGTCGCAAGCAGCATCAGCACCACCCCGACCAGCACCGCCGGCACGCTCGCGATGGCCACGAGCGCAAGCTCCCAGGACTGGAAGTTCGCCACCAGCAGCAGCGCGATCACGAACACCGCGAGCAGCAGCCCGCCGCGCAGCGCGCCCATCAACTCGGTCATGGTCTGAACTTCCCCGCGCACCGCCACCGTCACGCCGGCCGGCGGCTCCCCGGCGGCCGCCAGCGCCCGCCGCACCTGTTGCGCGGCCGTGCCGAGGCTGGTGCCCTCGATGTTGGCGGTCACCGCGACGTAGTGCTGGTTGTTGTAATCGTCGTACTCCCCGACCACGGTGCCCGGATCGATGTCGCCGAGCTTGTTCAGCAGGTGCGTCGCACCGCCGCTGCCGGTCACCGGCACGTTGCGCAGATCCTCGATCGAGGCGAGGTGATGCTGCGGGATCTCCACCTGTACCGCGTAGGAGATCCCGTTCGGCGCGGCCCAGAACACCCGCTGCGTGTAACGGCTGGAGGCGGTCGAGGGCGTCAATGACTGGATCACGTCCTTCTGGGTCACCCCGAGGAGCCCGGCGCGCTCGCGATCCACGTCGACCCGCACCGACGGATAGTCGAGCGGCGCACCGAACTGCACATCGCGCAGCACGCCGATCGTCGCCAGCCGCTCGCGGACCCGCTCGGCATAGCGCCGGTCCTGTTCGATGTCCGGACCCACGGCATCGACCTCGATCGGCGTCGCGGCGCCGAAGCTCATCACCCGGCTGATGATGTCGGCGGGCTCGAACGACACCTGCACGTTCGGCAGCTCGCGGGCGATGTCGTGCCGCAGCCGGTCACGGAAGGCGGCCAGGTCGAGCTTCACCCCGGGCCTGAACTGCACCTGCAGCACCGCCTCCTGCGGGCCGCTGTTCCACAGGTAGATGAAGTTGCTGGGATAGGACGCCCCGTGCACCCCCGCGAACGCCAGAGAGACCTGCACCGAGTTCGGGCCGGCCTCGCGCTTGATCAGCCCGAGGGCACGCTGCGCGGTCTCGACGGTCAGGGCTAGGCGCGTGCCGGCCGGCAGGCGCAGGCGCATCTGCACCTGTGCCTGTCCCGACTCGGCACGCGGGAAGATGTCCGCCCCGAGCCGCGGCGCGAGCAGCGCCAGGAGCGCGGCGCACACGGCCAGGTAGCCGACCAGAACCGGCACGCGGCGGCGCACCAGCGGCTCGAGGCGCCTGCGGTAGGCGGCCTGCAGGTGAATGAACGAATTCGACTCGCTGTCCGAGGCCTCCCCGGTGTGGTGCCAGGCGCGGAACGCCCACACCGACAGCACCGGCACCAGCGTGTTGGCCAGCAGGTAGGATGCGATCATCGAGAAGCCGACCGCGAGGGACAGCGGCACGAACAGCGCGCGCGAGGCGCCCACCATGGCGAACGACGGCAGGAACACCGCCACGACGCACAGCATCGCGATCAGCAGCGGGATCACCACCTCATGCGAGGCATCGAGCACCGCGTGCTCGACGGTCTCCTTGTGCACTAGGTGGGTGTGGATGTTCTCGATGACCACCGTCGACTGGTCGACCAGGATGCCGACCGCGAGCACCAGTCCGCCGAGGGTCATGATGTTGATGCTCTGCCCGGTGAGCCAGAGCGCAAACACCGCGGCGAGCAGCGAGATCGGAATGTTGAGCACGACGATGAAGGCGCTGCGCCAGTCACGCAGGAACAGCAGCACCATCGCGCCGGCGAGCAGCGCCCCGAGCGCCCCCTCCATCGTCAGGCTGCCGATCGCCCGGGTGACGAACGGCGACTGGTCCATCACGTAGCTCACGCTCACATCCGGCGGCAGCGCGGAGCGGAAGCGCGCCAGGTTGGCCTTGACCTCGTTCACCACGTTGAGCGTCGAGGCATCCGCGCGCTTGATGACCGGCATGTAGACCGTGGGCGCGCCGTTGACGAGCGCGACACTGGTGGTGATGTCCGCGGCGTCGGAAACGGAGCCGACATCGCGCACGAACACGGCCGGGAACGTCCCGGTGCGGATCGGGACCGCCGCGAGGTCCTGGAGGTTCTTGGCGATGGAGTTGAGCTCGACGACCGGGTAGCGCGAGCCCAGGTCGATGTTGCCCGAGGGGCTGATGGTCTCCGCTCTGGCGATGGCGCTGACGACCTGGTCGGAGGACACCCCGTAGGCCTGCAGCCGGGCCGGATCGAGCGAGACGACCACGGTACGCGCGCTGCCGCCGAAGGGGGCCTCGGCGGACACGCCGGGCAGCGACGCGAACATCGGCCGCACCGTGTTCAGGGCGAGATCCTGCATCTGCTCGACGGAACGGTGCGGGCT
>JAJXWE010000141.1 GCA_021781775.1 Pseudomonadota bacterium
GGTATTCTGCAATCTCGGCCAACGGCACCAGAGCCGAGACGCTGGCGAGCGCCCCCGGCAGCGCCTGGCTGCCGTTGATGCGTGCCCGCTTGGTGGCCAGATCCCCGGTGATGTCCCCGATGGCGCTCGCCGGCGCTGTGATCTGCAGATGCACGATGGGCTCGAGCACGATGGGGTTGGCTCGGCCGAGCGCATCCAGAAAGGCCTTGCGCCCGGCCGACACGAATGCCACCTCCTTGGAATCGACCGGGTGGTGTTTGCCGTCATAGACGGTCACGCGTACGTCCTGCAGCGGGAAGCCGGCCAGGGCCCCCTCGGTGAGCACCTGGCGGACGCCTTTCTCCACGGCAGGAATGAACTGCCCGGGAATCGCTCCGCCGGTAACCTCATCGACGAATTCGAAGCCCGTGCCCCGCTCGAGCGCCTCGATCCGCAGGAACACCTCGCCGAACTGTCCGGCCCCGCCGGTCTGCTTCTTGTGACGGCTGTGTCCGTCGGCCGAACGCGTGATCGTTTCCCGATAGGGGATGCTGGGCGGATGCGTGCTGACCTCGACCCCGTAGCGCTGGCTCATGCGCTCGAGCAGCACGCGCAGGTGCAGCTCGCCGCTCCCGTAGAGCACCGTTTCGTTGAGCGCCGCGTGCTGCTCGATGCGCACACCCGGGTCCTCGGCGGTCAGCTTGTGCAGCGCATCGGCCAGGCGCTGCTCGTCGCCGCGCCGCTGCGGCTCGATGGCGAGCCCCATCATCGAGGGCGGCAGGACGACCGGCAGGAGTCGGTAGTGGTCCTCCTCGTGAAAATCGTGCAGCACGTCGTCGCGCCGCAGCTCCTCGACCTTGGTGATCGCGCAGATATCTCCCGGGACCGCCGCGGGAATCTCCACGGTCTCTTTGCCGACGAGGCGGTACAGGTGCGTCACCTTGAAGGGCTTGCGCGCCTCACCGACGTACAGCTGGCTGCCGGGGCGCACGGTGCCCTGATGAATCCGCAGCGTCGCCAGCTTGCCGACGTACGGATCGATCGTGATGCGGAACACGTGCGCAACGACGTGTCGCGCCGGGTCGGGCAGCACCTCGACGCGCCGGACCGCATCGCCTGACCCGACGAGAAAGGGTGGCGGATTGCCCTCGGCGGGACTGGGCATCAGCCGCTCGATGATCTCAAGCAGCGCGCCGACGCCGGCGCCGCTCTCGGCCGACGTGAAGCACACCGGCACGAGATGTCCCTCGCGCAGCGCCTGCTCGAACGGCGCATGCAACTGCTCGGAGGAGAGCGCCTCGCCCTGCTCCAGGTACAGCGCCATCAGTCGCTCGTCCAGTTCGACCACCTGATCGACGATCGCGGTGTGCGCCGCCTCCACGGCCGAGAAGTCGACCTGACCGGTCTCGGGAGTGAAGAAGCAGTCTCGCACCGCGGTGCCGCGCGCCGCGGGCAGGTTGATCGGCAGGCATTCCGGTCCGAACGCGGTGCGCAACTGGTCCAGCACCGCGGCACAGTCCGCCTCGCGGGCATCGATCCGATTGATGATGAGCAGCCGGCACAAGCCGCGCTCGCGCGCGAAGGACATTAATCGGTGCGTCACCGCGTCCGGTCCGTTCACGGCGCTCACCACGATGCCGACCGCCTCCACGGACTCGAGCACCGCGAACGTGCGGGCGAGGAAGTCGGCGTAGCCCGGCGTATCGAGCAGATGAATACGTGCGCCGCCATGCTCGAAGGTGAGCACCGCCGGTTCGAGCGAGTGCCCGAGGGCGCGCTCCTGCGGATCGAAGTCCGAGACCGTCGAGCCGCGCGCGATGCTCCCCTTGGTCCGAATCACACCTGCCTCGAGCGCCAGGGCCTCCGCGAGCAGCGTCTTGCCGGCGCCGGCAGCCCCGGCAAGAGCGAGATTGCGAATGCCCGTGTGGTCCATGCCTCACCCCCGGCTCATCAACGAGGAAGTTGGCAGCCTACTCCGGCCTCCGGCCCGGCGCAAAACGGACGGCGCGCAAGGGCCTCACGGCGCGGACAGCTGCACCGTCAGGCCGCCCGGGTCGGCGGTCTCGAGACGCACCGGCCGGCGCCACACCCGCTGCACGTACTCGAGCACCCTGCGGCTGCGGTCGAGGTCGAGCCCGCGACCATCGAGCGCATGATCGTGCCGCAGATCGAGCGTGCCGTCGGCGTGCACGCTCTCGACCAACACGGTGGGTGCACCGAAGTTGTATTTCGGTGCGAGGATCGCCTCGTGCAGCGCATCCAGATCAGGTTCGATCACGGTGACTCTTCCGTCACGGGCACGATAGCGGAACAGGCCGAGCTCCTCGGCAAGGTCCCGCGTCAGGCTATTGCGGATGAACGCGAAGTCATCTTCTTCGGCGCGCACGGCGAAGGCCGCATCCAGTCCCCGCTCAGCCACGATCCGCTCCCAGAGCGTGAAGCCGAGGTGATAGGGGTTGAGGGCAAGCGCGATCTGCTCGTCGGCGGCCGCCGGGCGCACCACGTCCGAATGACATCTGACCGCATCGAGATAGGTCTGCTGCCCGATGAAGTCCGCCTCACGCAGCAGGCGGGCGTGCCAATACGATGCCCACCCTTCGTTCATGATCTGCGTGGCGAACACCGGGTAGAAATAGAACGACTCCTCGCGAACCGCCAGGAAGATGTCCCGCTCCCAGCTGTCCAACTCCGGCGCGTACTGCGCCACGAACCAGAGCAGATCACGCTCCGGATGCGGCGGCACCGGCGCGCGGCGCCGCGCCGCAGAACCGGCGTCGGCGTCCGGCAGATCGAGCGCCGCGAAGCGCCGATGGAATGCGTCATCGGCGGGTGGCTTCGGCGGTTCGGCATACTGCGGAAAGCGCGACCGGCGCAGTGGCTGGTCAACATCAATATGCTGCTCGAGCGCCAGCGCCGCATCGAGCACCGCCTCGACGCGCTCGAGCCCGTGGGTGTCGATGGCCTGCTGGATCTGACGCGCGTGCTGTGCAGCGTGCTCGACGATCCGCTCGCTCACCTCGGTCTGACAGCGCCGGAACAGCAGGTTGTTGCTGGAGAAGTCCGCGTGTCCGAGCACGTGGGCGCTGACCAGTACGTTCTCCGCCACACCGTTCCCGGCCGCGAGATAGGCGCGCCCGGGATTGCCGGGAAACACCACTTCGAACAGGCGTGAGTGACCCATGTTCCGCTGGACGAGCTGATAGATGTAGCGCACGCCAAAGGACCAGTGCGGCATCCGCACCGGCAGGCCGTACACGGCGATCTCCATCATGAACGATTCCGGCACGGCCTCGAACTCGACCGGTTGGAATCGCAGACCGAGATCGTGCGCGAGTCGCTCCAGGCGCGGAACGTAGCTCTGCCAGCTCGGCTCGCTCATGGGGGTGCTGCGGCCGGCGAGAGCGGGCCGAAAAAGCGCCGGATCGCGTCCCAGACGTCCTCGAACTGCGCCAGCACGCAGCTGTCTGCGGCGCCCCCGGCCGCTGTCAGCTCCGCAAAAAGCCTCCCGGTCTCGCTCTCGCGGCGGGTCGACACGCCGGCGGCAACCTCGACGTAACCGCAGAAGGACGTCTCGGCGGCAAGTGACGTCAGGGCCGCGCGAGCCGCACCGGCATCGCTCGCCGCGTTGTCACCGTCGGACGCGTAGAACAGGTACACGTTGTATCGCCCGGGATCGAAGCGCTCGTGGATGATCTGGAGCGCCTTGGCCAAGCCGCTCGAGGCCACGGTGCCTCCGGAGCCGCTGACCTGGAAAAACTCTGCTTCGTCGAACTCCCAGGCCTCGGTCGTGTGCGCGACGAACACGGTCTCGAGGGCACGGTACTGGCGCCGCAAGCCCTGCACGCTCCAGAAGAAGAACGTCTTGGCGAGCCGGCGGTCCCGCTCGGACATGCTGCCCGAGACATCGAGGAGGAAGAACGCCACGGCGCGTACCGCCGGCCGGCGCCGCCGCGCCAGCTGACGGAAACGCAGATCCTCGTCGGTGAACGCCGGTGCGGCGCCCGATGCGCCACGGCGCTTCACGAGTTCCCGGAACGAGCGGCGCCGATCGAGCCGCGAGCGCACGCCGCGCCGGTCCCAGCCGGTGCGGACCCACTCCGGATCATCGTTCGGGCCGGCGCGCGGGGCGAGGTTCGGCAGTTGCATCTCCTCCCAGACCCACTCCACGATGTCGTCGATTCTGAACTCCAGGAGCACCTGCACCTCGCCGGGTGCCTCGCCGCCCGGACCCCGGCTGCCCCGTGCGGCGCCCTGCTCCGGGTCGATGAGCACGTCCCCGGGCTTGACCTGTCCCTGGCCCGCGCCGTACCGTTCCTCGCCGCGGCGCAGCCGGAAGCGGTAGTGCTCGAGCAGCTTCACCGGCACTCGCACCGTGCGCGTAGCGTCGCCGATCAACTCGCCCCCGGCGATCATCTCCGGCAGGTGCGCGCGCACCGCTGCGCGCACTTTGGCGTCGTGACGCAGCCAGTCACGCGCGCCACGTGAGAACAGCTCATACCACTTGACCGCGCTGGTCGGAGGATCGCGACTGAGATCACCGCTCATGGGCGCGTCTACTCCTGCGCCAGCAGCGTGGTGACGTAGCTCAGCGCTTCCTTGGCACTGTGCTCGTCGTAGCCGTACTCGCGGATCAGCCGCTGCTGCACCACGGAGATCTTCTGGCGCGCCTCCTCGTCCGGCCGGGCCGCCGAGGTGACCAACCGCAGCACGTCGCGCCGTTCGTCGAACAGGTATTGCTCGATTGCCTCGCGCATGCGCGCATGACTCACGAGTTTGAATTTCTCACCGGCCTTGAAGGCGACCATCGCCTTGCGCACGACTTCCTGGCGGAACGAGAGCTTGCCCGAGTCCGATACCTTGATCTTCTCCTCGACCGAGCGCAGGAAGCGCTCGTCCGCCGGACGGCTCTCACCAGTGATCGGATCGGTCACCTGGCGGTGATCGAGCGAGGCCTCGACCTCATCGAGGTACTTCTCGAGCAGTTGCTGCGCCTCGTCCTCGAATGAGGCGAACATGGCCCGATGGACGTCCTCCTTGACCCAGCGGTTGTAGAACTCCTTGCGCGCGGTCACCAGATGATCGATCCAGGCCTTCTTGTGCTTGGCCTCTAAGCGCGCGTCGCTGTCGATGGCGTCCTTCAGTGCGAGCAGCAGATCCATGCTGGTGAGGCTGTGGCTCGTGCCGCGCGTGATCGCCGTGGACACCGCATTGATGACGAAGCGGGGACTGACACCGGTCATCCCCTCGTCTGGCGCCTCGACACGCAGGCGCGTCGCCTCGCCTTCGGGCACCCCCTCGATGACCTCGCCAGCGTACAGCCGCAGCTTCTTCGGCAGATCGAGCCCCTCGCGCTCAGGGCGAACGAGGCGCGTCAGGATCGCGAATACGGCCGCCAGGTCGAGCACGTGCGGGTCCAGATGCACGTCGCGGAACGCCGCGGCCGCGCACACCAGCTTATGATAGATGCGCGCCTCGTCCTTGTAGGACAGTGCGTACGGCACCTTGATGATCACCATACGATCGAGCAGAGCCTCGTTCTCCTTCTCTTGAAGGAACCGATGAAACTCGGCGAGATTG
>JAJXWE010000142.1 GCA_021781775.1 Pseudomonadota bacterium
AGCCGGCCCTTCAGTTCCGGCAGCACAAGTCCGACGGCCGCAGCCGCTCCGGTCTTGGTCGGGATCTGCGACTGGGTCGCCGAGCGGGCGCGGCGCAGATCCGTATGATAGACGTCGGTGAGCACCTGGTCGTTGGTGTAGGAGTGGATCGTGGTCATGATGCCGGCGGTGATGCCGACCGCGTCGTGCAACACTTTCGCGACCGGCGCGAGGCAGTTGGTCGTGCACGAGGCGTTGGAAATGACCGTGTGTTTGCTCGAGAGCACGTTGTGGTTCACCCCGTAGACGACCGTCGCATCGACGTCAGCGCCGCCCGGCGCGGAGATGACCACTTTCTTGGCGCCGCCCGCGAGGTGTCCGGAGGCCTTCGCCTTGCTCGTAAACAATCCCGTGCACTCGAGCACGAAGTCCACCCCGAGACTGCCCCAGGGAAGCTTGGCCGGATCGCGCTCGGCGAGCACGCGGATGGGCTGGCCGTTGACCACCAGGGAGTCACCCTCGACCCTGACTTCGCCCGGAAAGTGCCCATGGACCGTATCGTGCCGGGTGAGATGCGCATTGGTCTTGGCATCGCCCAGGTCGTTGATCGCGACGATCTCGAGTTCACCGGTGCGCTTACCCTCGAACAGGGCGCGCAGCACGTTGCGACCGATGCGACCGTAGCCGTTGATTCCCACCTTGATTGCCATGAGCCGTATCCCCTTGACCTGTGATCAAATCGCCGTGTCGAGCAGCTGCGCGACTTCGCGCTGGATGCGCTCGGCGGTGAAACCGAAGTGAACAAACAGCTCCGGGCCCTTGCCCGAAGCGCCGAACTCATCGAGACCCAGCACGCGTCCGTCGCTGCCGACGTAACGCCACCACGATAGCGTAGCGCCCGCCTCAACCGCCACCCTGCGGCGCACGGCGCGCGGCAGCACACCTTCGCGGTAGGCGGCATCCTGTTCGTCAAACAGATCGGTCGATGGCATCGAGACCAGCCGTACGCGTCGCCCGGCGGCATTCAGGGCGCGGACCGCTTCGGCCGCAATGCCCACCTCGGAGCCGCTGGCGATGACCAGACACTCCGGCGCACCCGCGCAGTCGATGAGCACGTAACCGCCACGCGCCGCAGCGCTCTGCTGCTCGGCGCTGCGCTCGTGCTGCACCAGCGCCTGGCGGGTCAGCACCAGCGCATCCGGCCCGTCGTGCTCGAGCGCCGCCAGCCAGGCGACGGCCGTCTCGAGCGCATCGCACGGTCGCCACACGTGCAGGTGCGGGATGGCACGCAGGCTGGTCAGGTGCTCGACCGGCTGGTGCGTCGGGCCGTCTTCGCCGAGACCGATCGAGTCGTGCGTGTAGACGAGCGTTATGGCGGTGCGCATCAGGGCCGCGAGCCGCACCGCGTTGCGCGCGTAGTCGGAAAACACCAGGAACGTTCCGCCATAGGGCAGGAAGCCACCGTGCGCGGCGAGACCATTGAGCGTCGCGGTCATGCCGAACTCGCGCACGCCGTAGTGCAGATAATTGCCGCCGTCGGGACCGACGGTGCGCGCGCCCTTGAACTGGGTGTTGTTCGAGGGGGTCAGGTCCGCCGAGCCGCCGAACATCTCCGGCACCGCCGGCCCGAGGATATCGAGCACCATCTGCGAGGACTGGCGGGTCGCCTGCGGGTTCTTCTGCCCGAGGGCACTGGCACGCACCTGCGCCAGCAGTTCCGACCAGCGCGCCGGGCGCTCCCCGCTGATGCGCCGCTCGAGCTCCGCGGCAAGCTCCGGATGTGCCTTGCGGTAGCGCTCGAGCAGCTCGCGCCAGGACTGCTCGGCCGCAGCGCCCCGCGTCCGATGATCCCACTGCGCGCGCAGCGCCTCGGGAATCACGAACGGCTCGTAGGGCCAGCCGATGGCCTTGCGGGTGGCCGCGACCTCCTCGACCCCGAGCGCCTCGCCGTGCGCGTGCTGCGTACCCTGCTTGTGCGGGGCGCCCCAGCCGATGATGGTCTTGCAGCAGATCAGCGTCGGGCGGGCCGTCTCGGCGCGCGCGGCGCGGACCGCCGCCGCCACTGCCTCGCCGTCCATGCCGTCAACATCCCGCAGCACGTGCCAACCGTAGGCCTCGAAGCGCTTCGGAGTGTCGTCGCGGAACCAGCCCTTGACCGGTCCGTCGATGGAAATGCCGTTGTCGTCGTAGAACACGATCAGCTTGCCCAGCCCGAGCGTACCGGCAAACGAGCACGCCTCGTGCGAGATACCCTCCATCAGACAGCCGTCGCCGCAGAACACGTAGGTGTAGTGGTCGATGACCGGCAGGTCCGGGCGATTGAAGGTCTCGGCCAGCAGCCGCTCCGCGAGCGCCATGCCGACCGCCGTGGCCAGTCCCTGTCCGAGCGGTCCGGTGGTCGTCTCGATGCCGAGCGCCGGCTCGCGCTCGGGGTGCCCTGGCGTGCGACTGCCGAGCTGGCGGAAGCGCTTGAGATCCTCGATGCCGAGCGGATAGCCGGTCAGGTGCAGCACCGAGTACAGCAGCATCGAGCCGTGGCCGTTCGAGAGCACGAAGCGATCTCGGTCGAACCAGTGCGGATTGGCCGGATTGTGCTTGAGAAAGTCTCCCCAGAGCGCCTGGGCGATGTCCGCCATGCCGAGCGGCATGCCCGGGTGGCCAGAATTGGCGCGCTGCACGGCGTCCATGGACAGGGCGCGAATGGCGTTGGCTAGCTCTCGGCGTGTGCTCATCAGGGCCTTCCAGGCGGCTCAGGGCCGCATCACGCCCGGCAGCGCGTGCGCCGCCGCGCGACATCGGGGGAAATGGGGCAGGCATTCTCCCCCAGCGCGGCACAATGCTCAATGACTGCGCCGCCCTGCGGCGCGCCGGCACGGCGCCCCCCCTTTTTAACGATATTCCGGCGGGGCACCCGGTCCCGGTGACACGTCACATCCCGCCCGCTGCGGCGCGCGACCCAGTTCACTGCGGGTTAAGGGTACTCTGCTAACCTGCGGCCGATGAGCATCGTACGCCTCATCCAGTTCACCGATCTGCATCTGTACGGGCAGGAGAACGGTTGCCTGCGCGGCGTGCCGACGCTGCCGACGCTCGCCACCACGCTGGCGCACGCACGCCTCGGCGCGTGGCCACCGGATGCGCTGCTGGTCACTGGGGACATCGTGCAGGACGACCCGGCGGGCTATGTGCATTTTCGCCGGCTGTTCGGTTCGCTGGCGGTGCCCGTGCTGTGCCTGCCGGGCAATCACGACGACCCCGTCCGGATGCGCCAGATGCTCGCCGATCCGCCGTTCGTGGCAGGCGGCCACCTTGAGCTCGGCCGCTGGCGAATCATCCTGCTCGACAGCGTCGTGCCCGGCAAGGCAGGTGGCGCGCTGAGCGAGACGAGCCTCGCGGCGCTCGATGCGGCGCTCGCCCAGGCCGACGAGCGGCCCGCGCTGGTGTGCCTGCATCATCACCCGGTGCCCATGCACAGCCGCTGGCTCGATCAGGTCGGGCTGGCGAACGCACACGAATTCTTCGCCGTCATCGATCAACATCCCAACGTGCGCGGCATCGTCTGGGGTCACGTGCACCAGAATTTCGACGCCCTGCGCAACGGTGTGCGGCTGCTCGCCACGCCCTCGACCTGCGCGCAGTTCCGCCCCTTGGCCGAGCAGTTCGAGCTCGACCCGCGACCGGCCGCATACCGGACCCTGGAGCTGCATCCGGACGGCACGATCATGACCGACCTGGTGTGGGTGAACGAGGTCGCGCCACAGGGCTCGATGAGCGCCGCCTGATCCGCGCGCGGCTCGAGCCGCACGCAGCGCTTCAGCTACGGCGCGACGCAATGATCCTCGTGCGCGGCCCGACCGTCGTCTGCGCCCGAGCGCGGCGGCAGGGAGCACCAGGCATCGAATACCGCAGCAGCCGGAATCTGATCGGCGCGCGTGAACTGCGGAGGACCGCCGACGCCGATCACCGCCGAACGGCTCGGGCTGCGCGGCAGCACGAGCGACTGCGGATTGGCGCCCATGATCACCACCACCGGCAGACCCAGCGCCGCGGCAGCGTGCGCCATGCCCGTATCCATTGAGATCATGCTCTCGGCCGCCTGCATCAGCGCGAAGCTCTCGCGCAGACCGAGTCCGCCGATCTGTACGCCATCGAGTCCGATCGCCGCATGCAGCTCGCGCAGCAGCGGCAGCTCGCTTACCGCACCACGCAGCACCAGCAGCGCACCCGGCTGGCGCGCCCGCAGTGCGCGCAGCAGCTCTCGCCAGCGCGCCACCGGCCACGAACGGTCGTTATCCCCTGCCCAGCGCTTGCGACTGCGGGCGCTCAGGGTGCGCCCCGTGCCGGGCTGGATGAGCACGAGCGGTCGGCCCTGCCAGCCGCGCTCGTGCAGCAGTGCCTCGCACTGCGTGCGTTCCGGCGCGAGCGTGACGAGCCGCGGTGCCGCAACGCCCGATAGCGGATACCGCTCGGCGCTCAGGGCCGCAGGCGTACGCGCCGCGAGCCGCAGCAGCAGATCGACGTAGTGCTCGCCCGGACGGGAGCCATCCTCGAGCAGCACGCACCGCGCCGGATCGATGCGGCTCACGGCCAGCAGCTGGCGAATACGTCTGACCTGACGGGGCATCGCCTCGGCGACGTAGACCGGTCCGGGCGCCGCGCACCGCAACGCGCGCACCACGCTCATCCAGGCGGGAGTGAGCACGAACGGCAGGTGCCGCGGCAGGGTCCAGCAGCGGCTCACGTCCGGATGCGCCCGGTACAGATCGCGGTTCCACGGACCCGCACCGATCACCTGGCACGGCCGGCCGTAACGGCGGTGGAGCCGATTCAGCGCCGCGGTGAGCATGATCATGTCCCCGACGCGGCCGAAGAGGATCACGCTTGGCGTCAGCGCCGAGGACGGTGTGTTCACGCGCACCCCGAGGCTGGCCCATCGTCGCACCCGCGCGCGTCCGGGTCGCCGGCCGGCGGCAGCGAACGCCACCGCTCGATCACTTGCGCCGCGCAGATCCCGCTCACGTGGCGCGACTCGAGCGCCAGGACCGGGGACTGCCCACCGCTGCGCGGCAGCCACACCCGGGCGGACTGCACGCCGTAGAGCACCACCAGCGGCAGGCCGAGCGCAGCGGCGGCATGCGCCGGGCCGGTATCGATGGAGATCATGCTGTCGGCGAGACAGCATAGGGCGAACAGCCGGCGCAGCCCGCAGGCCGCGACGGCCACGCGCGGCTCGGCCGCCGCGCGCGCGATCCGCTCGAGCATCGGTGCTTCGGCCGGCGCGCCGCGCAGCACGATCAGCGCCTCGGGCCGCGCTGCGCGGATGCCGTGCAGCAGCTCGACCCAGTGACCGAGGGGCCAGGCCTTGTCGTCGCGCTCGACCCAATGGCGCATGCGCCGGCGGCCCATGGTGCGATGGTTGCCGGGCTGCACGAGCACCACCGGCCCGCCCCGCCAACCAACCCCCGCAAGCCACTCGCGCGCCGTGCGCCGCTCCGTCCCGCTCACCCACAGCCGCGGCCGCCATGGGCCGTCGGCGCCGACCTCGGGATACTGGCTCGCCGGCACGC
>JAJXWE010000143.1 GCA_021781775.1 Pseudomonadota bacterium
CGCCAGCGTCGGCGACCTGAATGCCTCGGCACGCGTGACGACCGCCGGTGGCAACGCCCAGGTGCGCAACGTCACGGGCGCCCTGACCGTGGATTCCGCCGGCGGGAGCGTCGCGGTGAGCGGGCTGAAGGGATCAGCGCACCTGCTGGCCTCGGGCGGGAACATCCGGGTGAGCAACACGACGGGCGATCTCGATTTGGCCAGCAGCGGCGGCAACATTTTCCTCAGTGCCGTGCAGGGCAAGATACAGGCCCATTCCGAAGGCGGGAGCATCCGGGCCCAGATGCTGTCCAACCTCGGCATGCGCCTCAGCAGCGCCGGAGGTGACATTGTCGTGCTGCTGCCGAGCGACACGCGCGCGACGATCGACGCCGCCGCAAGCGGCGGCCACGTCAGCTGCGCCTTTCCAGTGAGCTCGACGGAAGTTTCCACCGCCAGCCGCTTCCGCGGCACCATCGGCGGCAATGGCGCTCCGATCCTGCTGCATTCCTCCGGCGGTGATATCCGCGTCGCGGCGGAGAACTGAGCCCCCGCCGGCCGGCGGAGACTGTCCTGTTATGATCGGGACGAGCGCTCGACGCCGCGATCCGCACCGGTGGGTGATTGCCCGCCTTCGTCACCGGTCGTCCGCATCGGGCGCAGCATGTACCGAACAGCCCCATCGCGAGTTGGAGTGATTCATGCAGCCGCCATCCGCCGAGACCCTTGCGCACACTCCGATCGACGTGCACTGGATCGAGGGACAGACCTTCGAGGCAGGCCGCCCGCACGGACCCAAAGCGCGCCTCGACGGCGAGGCGCAGAGCGCTCCGAGCCCTTTCGACATGCTGCTCGCGGCCATCGCCTCGTGTGCTGCCGTGGACGTCGTCTCCATTCTGGCCAAACAGCGCACGCCCGTTCAGGCGCTCGGCGTGCGCGTCGAGGCACACCGGGTGGATTCGACACCGCGCCGTCTCGCCGCGGCGATCCTGCACTTTCGCATCACGGCACCAGGCACCACGGTGGAGCGCGCAGCGCGGGCCGTCGAACTCTCGGTCACCAAGTACTGCAGCGTCCGTTCCTCCCTGGCCACCGATGCGCCGGTGACCTGGACGGTCGATCTCGGGGCATAGTGTCACGCCGGCGACAAGCCTATTGTGGCCAGATACCTCCATAACCCTGCCGGCGCGCGGGAGTCCCCGCGTCACTGCAGTCAAGTCGCGGGCTCCGTGTTCGTGAAGTACAGCAGCACGTTCGCCTTGAACGTCCCATCCGATTGCGGCGTCCCATAGACCTTCACCATCGTTCCAGCCGTGAGCGCGTTCGCCAGCGTGCTCAGACCGGCGCTCGTAGTGACATCGATGGGACTCTCCGTGACCGTGCCGCTTGACTCGTCGATCTGGTAAACCAGCGTCGCCGATCCCGAGGTGCTGCTGATCTGCACGGTTCCCGGCGCCGTCGCGCCGGCGGGAGTCACGGTGAACGAGTCATTGGCCAGTCCGGTATCCACCGTCGCGCGCGGAAGCGGCGTCGGCATCAGGATGGTCCACGGCACGGTCCAGCCGCTCGGATCGGCCGAATCACCCCAGACCGCCGCGGACAGGCCCCAGGCATACAGATTCAGTCCGGCGAAGGTGAAACCTCCCTGCGGCCCGGAGCCGACGGCGCTCGCGAACTGGGCAATTGCATTCGCGCCGTCGTACAGCTGCGTCGGATACGCGAAGTCCCACCACTTGAATCCCTCGATTCCGTTGCCGGAGGAATCCGTGCCGTTCGCACTGGTACTTGCGATGTAGTCGAGATTCACGCTGTAGTCGTCGGACGACACCGGGAAAGTGTGGGTGTAGGTGAAGCCCGTGCCGTCGGGCAGAACTGCGGAAATCCGGCCCGAATAGTCTGCGGTCTGGATCTCCACCGACTGCGCCACCAGCGCGCTCGCCAGCGGATCGACGACGCTGATGTCGACCTTGAATCCGCGGACGAGATCACCACTCGCCAGGAACGACGGTCCCGTTCCGATCGGCGTCGCGTCAGCCGCTGGGTCGGCCGGTTCTCTGAAGTAGAACTCCGTTCCGGAGGCGATCGTGACGGGTACCGCAGTGCCCGCGGCCGTCTCCACAACGATCGTGTCGCTCGCCGCATCGACATGCAACACATGACCTTCCGGACTGCGCCACAACGCATCGAAGTTCGAACTCGCCCAGACCCTCACGGCCACCAGAGTGCCGTTGTCCTGGTAGCGTGCGGTGAGGCGCACGAATTTTCCGACCAGACTGGCGGCCAGGGAGGAGAAACTCGTGACGGTCGTGCGGGTTCCGGCATCGACGTCGTAGAAGATCGTCCCGTTGGTTGCGTCGGGAAGGATCTGCAGCGAGGTGCCCGTCGATACCGGCGTCTCGGGACTGACAGCCGGCAGGGTGGGCAGCTCCTTGGTGATCGTCATCGAGCTGCCGTCGGAGGCGACTGCAGTGACATCGCCGTACATCTCGCGCAGCACCAGGTGCGACATGTGGTGGACGGACCGGCGACGCAGCGGACCGCTGAAATTAACTGCCCACTGTGTCGCGCTCGCCCCCGGTGGAACATGCGCCACGATGAACGCCGGATTCGCCAGGTCAAACTCCAGGTCCAGAGCGTTCGAGGTGGATGCACTGACCACGAGAGGCGTCGCGAAAGTCACGCCGACCGGCACCGTGAGATTCCCGCTCGTGCCTTGGGCGCCCACCACCTGGATGTCCGCGGACGGGACAGTCTCTGCGGGTGTGCCGGCAAAGCCGGATTGCGGCTCGGAGGAGGCAATCAGCAGCACATCGCCCGGATTGGCGGCAAGAGTCACCACGGCCCCGGTGTACGTTCCGACCGGCAACGTCGCATTGCCGAGGATCTCGCCCAGCTGATCGAGCTGCTCGAGATTGATCATCGGCGCCACCGGCGGTGCCGTGTAGGCGGTCACCGAGGTGCCACCACCCTGAGGAATCAGCGAAATGCTCAAGATCTTGACACCGATGGTCGCCCAATCCTCGACGGAGGAATCACTGACGATCATCGCCAGCTGTGTCGTCTGCGGCGCCGGCGTAGCGGAATTGGAGGTTGAATTGACGCCCGACCCCGAAGCGCCGCCACCGCAGGCGCTCAGTCCCGCGCCGAGCACAGCACAGAGCACCGCCCGCCATACATGATGTTTCATGATCTGATCCTCGCCTGACCGTTTGTTTGTCCCGCCGCCCCGGTCGCATACCCGTGGTAGCCTTTGCGAGCCCATAGCGGGCGACCGGCTCGGCGGTTGACTGACCCAGCGCAAATGCGCGCAATGCCAGACGCGGTGTCAACGCAATGAATTCTGACGCGTTGGGCTACGAAGCAACGCGGGAAGTCCGCAGTGGTTTTCTTGAGACTCGGTTAACGAGTCACGGGGCGTCGTTCGCCAGCCGCGCGAACGACGGGATTCGGCTCCGCCCGGTACGCCGCCGGTGGCCCCAGCGCCTGGCGTGGGTCCCACCGGCCGGTCCGTCGGGATTTTTTTTGCGCCCGCTGTCCGTTGCCTCGCCCCTGTGGCGCATATTCAGCCGATGAAGCCACTGATCAACCTCGACGAGCTGCCGGGGCAGCTTGAGAAAGTCTCGCACCCTCCCGCCGCGCAGGCGCTGGACGCCCGACTCGTCACGCCCGTGGAATTGCTTCGCCTCAAGAGCATCGCCCGGCTGCACGCGCGCGGCCTGCCGCCGGATGTGAGCTGGACGGACCTTCTGCAGGAGGCGTTCGCCCGGGTGCTCGACGGCTCGCGGCGGCGCCCGGCGGACGTGCCCACGGTGGCGTTCCTGGCTGGCGTAATGCGCAGCATCAAGGCCCAGCACTGGAAGCGTGTCTACCGGGGCGCCCGGCGCTCGGTGAAATGGCTCGCCGGCATGGGTGATCTGCCCCGGGGCGAGCTGCCGGATCCCGCGCCGAGCGCAGAACGGCAGCTCATCGCGATCGAGGAGGTTCGAGCGCTGACAGGACTGTTCGCCGACGATCCGCAGGCTCTGCAGATCCTATCGGGGCTTTACGACGGCTGTACCCCCGAGGAGATCCGCTCGGCCCACCGCCTGACCGTGATTGCCTACGAGTCGGCCCGCAAGCGCATCCGCCGCGCGCTGCTGCGAGCGGGATTGAGGTCATTCGCACCATGAAAACTACTCGACCGGAGCGCGGGCTCGAACGGCTGCTTCTGGCGCTCGAGCAGGAACTGCTTGGCGCCTCCGACAAGGAGATTCTCGCAGCCGCCGCACAGCTCGGCATGCAGCCCGCGATGAAGGGCTCGAGCGCCCTGTTCGGAGTGACGTTCGCACTGCAGTGGAGGGCTGCCGAGGCCGATCCGCGGACGCCGCTTCACAAGGCCGCAGGCCGAGTGAGCCGGATGCGCGCGCGTCGCACTCACAAATCCGACGACTCCTCGTCCTGATGGCGACGCTCGCGCCCACGGTCCCGATCGCCGAGGCCAGCCCGCGCCGAACGTTCCGGGCGTTGAGCACTTCGGCGTGTTCCCTGAGGACTGCGCGACTGGTTTCCCGCAACGGTCGCGGTTAGTGCCCCACGCACATTGCCAGCGAACGATGGACGGTCATCACCGGAGTGTCAGCATGGCAGGCGCAACGATCTGAGGATCGAACGGCAGTGCCGCGTCCGCGAGCCAGTCCCATACCCACTCGGCGTAGGTGGTCAGCACATACAGCTCATAGCGGTGCGCCGCGCAGCGATGCAGCAGCACCGGCGTGTGCACCAGCTCCGTGAGCGCGAAGGCATCGGCTCGGAAGACCTCCGGATACAGATCGATCCCGATGCCCCGGCAGAGTACCTCGCAGCTCGCCGCACCTTCAATGAATAGCCGCGTGCGTCCGTGCGACAGCGAGAGCACCGAACCGATTTCGCCCGCAACGGCATCGCACAACGCCGCCTCCCACGCACCGGCGGGACCGACGATCCAGAAGGATTCGGGACCGACCTTGAACAGAGCGTGCTGCGCGCCGCGCGCGGCCGCCCCCACCTGCAGCGGAAGGTTCGCGCCGAGCAGTCCCTGAACGATCCGCGCGAACTCGTCCACGGTGCCCGGGAAAGCTGATGCCTGTAGCAACGCAAAACCGGATGCCTCCCCGAGTCTGAGTGGCGCGACCGCCGTGCCGGCGGATCGCGGCTGCACCACGGTGGCCAGAACCGAGCGACGCTCAACCATGGAGACGCTCTCCTTGCGGATCCAGGAACACCGGCGAGGCGATCCGGGCCCGTACCTGCTCACCCTTGAGCGGGAACGCACAGACGATCTCCTCGCCCAGGTGCACGAGGCCGCCGGCGTAAAAGCCGAGGGCGATGAACTTCCCGAGCGCCTCCGACCACGTGACGGAGGTGATGTAGCCGCGACCATGCCCGCGAATTTCGTCCGAAGCTGCGAAGAGAATGGCCCCGCCGCGCAACCGTTTGCCGGACTCCAGGCATTCGATGCCGACCAGCGAGGGCCGCTCCGACGCGATCATTCCCGGCCGGCCCGCCAGTTCCCGGCCAACATAGCTCTTGTCGTTGCGTGCC
>JAJXWE010000144.1 GCA_021781775.1 Pseudomonadota bacterium
GCAACGGTCGGAGCCGGCCTGCCGGTCGTGCACACGCTGCGCGATCTGCGCGAGACGGGCGATGAGATCGCGAGCATCGAGGGCATCTTCTCCGGCACGCTGGCCTATCTGTTCAACGTCTACGACGGCACCGCGCCGTTCTCGGACATCGTGCGCGACGCCCGCCAGCGCGGCTACACCGAGCCCGATCCGCGCGACGATCTGTCCGGCATGGACGTCGCGCGCAAGCTGATCATTCTCGGGCGCGAGATGGGACTGGAGCTCGAACTGGCCGATGTGCGGCTCGAGAGCCTGGTGCCCGCGGGCCTCGAGCGCGGAACGATCGAGGAGTTCATGGCTCGTCTGCCGCGCTCGGACGCGGCGCTGCGCGAGCGGTTCGAAGCCGCACGAGCGGCCGGCCGCGTGCTGCGCTATGTCGGCCGCCTGCGCGCCGACGGGCAGGCCACGGTGGGGCTGGTCGAGCTCGACGCAGGGCACGCGTTCGCCAACATTGCGCTCACCGACAACGTCGTGCGCTTCGCCACCCGCCGCTACTGCGACAATCCGCTCATCGTGCAGGGGCCGGGTGCGGGCCCGGAGGTCACAGCCGGGGGCGTGTTCGCCGATCTCCTGCGCCTGTCGACCTACCTGGGGGCACGCCTGTGAGCGCGCTCCGCTGGGCAACGGCCTTCGCGCCGGCTTCCTCCGGCAACGTCGCCATCGGGTTCGACATCCTCGGCTTTGCGGTGGACGCGCTCGGCGACCGAGTGACGGTGAGCCGCAGCGAGCGGCCCGGCGTCACGATCTCGGCGGTCAGCGGCATCGCCGGGGAGCTGCCGACCGATCCGGCGCAGAACACTGCCGGCCGGGCGCTGCTTGCCCTGTACGAGGCGCTCGCGCCGGAGTTTGGGTTCGAGATGCGCATCGAGAAGGGCATCCCGCTCGGCTCCGGTCTCGGCGGCTCGGCCGCCTCGGCCGTCGGGGCGGTAGTGGCGGCCAATGCGCTGCTCAAGAGCCCGTGCGAGAAGCCCGAGTTGCTGAAGTTCGCGATGCAGGGCGAGGCTGTGGCGAGCGGCTCGATGCACGTCGACAACATCGCGCCCTCGCTCTACGGCGGACTGGTGCTGACCGTGGGTATCGAGCAGCCGCGCGTGAAGCGCATTCCAGTGCCGTCGGCAATTCGCGCTGTGATCATTCATCCGCACATGTTCCTTGCGACGCGCCAGGCGCGCGCCATCCTCAAGCGCGAAGTGCCCTTGGCGGATTTCGTCTGGCAGACCGCCAACCTCGCGGGTTTCATCTCCGGCTGCTACACGGATGATCTGGACATGATCCGCGCCTCGTTCGAGGATGTGGTCATCGAGCCGCAGCGTCAGGCGTTGATTCCAGGCTTTGCGGCCGTGCGCGCCGCGGCGATCGGTGCCGGGGCGCTCGGCTGCTCGATCTCCGGGGCGGGACCGACGCTGTTCGCCTGGGCCCTCGAGACGCAGGCGGGCGAGGTGCTCGAGGCGATGCGTGCCCCGTTGCTCGCGGCCGGCACGCAGGTCGATGAGTGGATCGTCGATCTGCGCGGCAGTGAGGGTGCGCGCGTGGTGGCCAGCGGTTGACGGAACGAGCGAGGGCAAGGGGCATGCGGTTTCGTAGCACCCGCGATGAGCGGCTGACGGTGGGATTCAGTGAGGGGCTCGAGCAGGGACTCGCGCCGGATGGGGGACTGTACGTGCCGCAGCAGTGGCCACAGCTGTCCCTGGGGGAGCTCACCGCGGCGGGGCGGCAGGGGCTCGCGCCGCTCGCCGAGCGGCTGATCGGGCCGTTCGCCGCGGGGGATGTGCTCGAGGGCGCGCTCGGGCCGATCTGCGCCGAGGCGTTCAATTTCCCGGCACCGCTGGTACCCCTCGAGGGCGATCGGCTCGGGGTGTTGGAGCTGTTCCATGGACCCACGGCGGCCTTCAAGGACTTCGGCGCGCGTTTTCTCTCGGCGTGCCTGACCCGGCTGCGTGCCGGACAGCCCCGGCCGCTCACGATTCTGGTGGCGACCTCTGGGGACACCGGCGGAGCGGTGGCGGCGGCGTTTCACGGCCGGCCGGGCATCGAGGTCGTGGTGCTCTTTCCCAAGGGTTTGGTGTCCCCGACCCAGCAGCAGCAGCTGACCTGCTGGGGCGGCAACGTGCACTCTTTCGCGGTGCGCGGGACGTTCGACGATTGCCAGCGGATGGTCAAGCAGGCCTTTCTCGATGAGCGGCTGCGCGCGGCGCGTACGCTCTCATCGGCCAACAGCATCAATCTTGGCCGACTGCTGCCGCAGGCCTCGTACTACGCGGCGACGAGCCTCGCGCTCGCTGGTGCGGGCGGCGAGCCGGTGTCGTTCATCATCCCGAGCGGCAACCTGGGCAACGCGCTGGCGTGCATCTGGGCGCGCCGCCTCGGGTTGCCGATCGGCGAGGTGGTGCTGGCGCACAACGCCAACCGCACCGTTCCGGACTTTCTGGCTGACGGGCAGTGGCAGCCGCGCCCGAGCGTCGCGACGCTTGCCTCGGCGATGGACGTCGGCAACCCGAGCAACATGGAGCGGCTGCGCGCGCTGTATCCGCAGCTCGAGGAGCTGCGCATGGCGGTGAGCGCCTGCAGCATCGAGGACGAGGCGATCCGCGCGCGCATCGTCAGTGATTTCCGCCGCCTGGGACGAATCTGGTGCCCGCACACGGCGGTGGCCGCCGAGGCCTATGCGCGCTTGCCCGAGGCGCGCCGCAGAGCCGGGCGCTGGGTGCTGGTGGGAACGGCGCATCCTGCCAAGTTCCGCGAGATCATAGAGCCGCTGATCGGTCAGACGGTGCCGGTGCCGCCGACGCTTGCCGCGCTGTTTGCCCGCTCGAGTCAGTACCGCGAGATCGATGCCGATCTTGCAGCGTTGCGTGTCGCACTCGCCGGCGAGGCGGCCTGAGGAATGACCGTGAGGCAGCTACTGCGCCAGCCTTTTGTCCCCTGGGCGATCCTGGCACTGGCGCTCGTGCTGATCGTCTTGGCGGTGTGGCTGTTTCGCTGGCACCGTCGGCGCCGTGCGCGCCGGGCGCTGCACGGGGCGATCGCCGGGGTAGGCACGGAGCACTTGATCGACATGTCGGTGCCCGATGGCATGGGCGGCGGCTATCACGTCGATTTTTTGCTGTTCAGCGCCCACGGCATCCTGATCGTCGACGTGCGCCAGGTGCGCGGTAACATCTTCGGCGGCGATCAGATGGCCGAGTGGACCGTCATGGACGGGCCGCAACGCTTCACCTTCGTCAACCCGCAGAGCGGCCTGTACGACCGAGTCGCGGCGATTCGTGCGATCGCCGGCGATGTGCCGATTGAGGGTCGGGTGGTGTTCACCGGCGGCGGGCGATTCCCGAAGGGATTGCCCAAGTGGACCGTGATGCTCGAGGAGTTCGGTGCGGAATTTCCCGCGCTCGAGCCGGATGTCACGGCCACCATGCTGGATCACTACCGCACTGGCTGGGAGCGGCTGCGCGCTGCGGTCCGTCCGAGCGCAATGGCGCACATGCGCTGAGGCTGGGCGTGCCCGCTCAGCGGCGCGGGGCGCGGGCGTGGTCGGCGAGCACCAGCGCCACGCAGGCGGTGAGCTTCTCGGCGTAATCCAGATGCAGGAACTCGTTGGGCCCGTGGGCATTGGCGTGCGGACCGAGCACTCCGGTGATGAAGAACTGGGTGTTCGGAAAGCGTTCCCCCAGCATGCCCATGAACGGAATGGTTCCGCCGCAGCCGACGTGCACGGCGCCGTGCCCGTAGATGAGCCGCGAGGCCGCGTCGATCGATTTCTCGAGCCACGGTGCGAACGACGGGGCGTTCCAGCCCGCGGTGGGCGCACCCGGTGAGAAGCGGATCTCGGCGCCGTACGGAGGGTCGCGCTCGAGGGTGTCTTTGACCGCCCGGGCCGCACGCACAGGATCGCAGGTCGGCGGCAGGCGCAAGGAGAGCTTAAGGGTCAGTGCCGGCAACAGCACGTTTCCGGCCGACAGGGTGGGGGGCAGACCATCCGCGCCGGTCACCGAGAGCGTCGCCTTCCAGGTGCTGTTGATCAACAGCTCAACCGGGTCGTCGCTGACCGCGCGCACGCCCTGTGCCCAGGGGAGCTTGCCCGCGACCGAATCGCCGAGTACGCGCGCGGCAGTGCGCATCTGCTCGAGCCGGTCCGCCGGGATGCTGACCGTGAGTTCCGGCGGCTTGAGCGTGCCGTCGCTCGGCTGCTCGATGCGCGAGAGCAGCTGCCCGACGATGCGAAACGGATTTGGCGCGATGCCGCTCGCCATGCCCGAGTGCACGCCTTCCTCCAGTACCCGCACGCTGAGCTCACCGACCAGGTTGCCGCGCAGCGAGGTGGTGCACCAGAGCTGCTCGTAGTTGCCGCACTCGGCATCCAGGCACACCACGAGCGAAGGCTCCCCGAGCGCATCGCCGAGCTTCTCCAGGTGCGCGGGCAGATCGACGCTGCCGCTTTCCTCACAGGCCTCGATCAGGATCACGCAACGCGCGAGCGCCACGTGCTGCGCCTTCAGGGCGGCGATCGCTGCGAGCGAGCTGAACAGCGCATAGCCATCATCCGCCGCACCGCGCCCGTAGAGCTTGCCCTCGCGCAGGACCGGCTCCCAGGGTCCGAGGCCCGGGTGCCAGCCGGTGAATTCCGGCTGCTTGTCGAGGTGACCGTAGAGCAGCACGCAACCGGGGAGTTCGCCGGGCACATCGACGAGCAGCACCGGAGTGCGGCCCGGCAGGCGCATCAGCTCGACTTTCATGCCCGGGATCGCTTGCGTCCGGCACCAGTCGGCCATCAGCTGTACGGCCGCCTCCATGTGACCGTGCTGTTCCCACTGCGGATCGAACAGCGGCGACTTGTTCGGAATGCGTACGTACGCGGCCAGGCGCTCGACAATCGAGTCGCGCCAGGCGGCGGCGATGTGTTCACGGAGCTTGTGCACGTCCACCCGACATCTCCCGGGATTGGCGAGGGCCCGCAGCAACGGGGCGGCGGACATCGCCGCGCTCCTTCGCCGCCGGTGCGCGGATTATGGGAATGGCCCTGCGTGTGCGCAAGGGCGCACGGGCCGGGGGCGGCTCAGCCGTCGGCCTGCGGCAGGGCGAACAGGCGGCGCGCGGCCTGGGTGGTCGATGCGGCGAGCGCCTCGAGCGCCTCGCCGCGGGCGCGCGCGATCACGGCTGCGATATGCGCCAGGTACTGCGGCTCGTTGCGGCGCGAGGCCGGGCGTGGCTGAAGGTCACGCGGCAGCAGATAGGGACCGTCGGTCTCGATGAGGAGACGCTCGGCTGGAATACCCGCGACGAGCCGCAGCAGGTGCGCACCGCGGCGCTCGTCGCAGATCCAGCCGGTGATGCCGATCGCAAGGCCGAGGTCGAGGTAGCTGTCGAGCTGCTCCGGCCCGGCGGTGAAGCAGTGCGCCACGCCGCCGGCGAGCGTCGGCCAGTGCTCGCGCAGGATGGCGAGGAAGTCGGCGTGGGCGTCGCGCTGATGGAG
>JAJXWE010000145.1 GCA_021781775.1 Pseudomonadota bacterium
CTCTGTGGCGCGCATCAGCCCGAACCTGCTGCGGCGCGCCTCGCCCTGGCTCTACGGTCTTGGCGTCCTGCTGCTGCTCGCGGTGGCGGCCGTCGGCCACGTGCACCTCGGCGCCAAGCGCTGGCTCGACCTGGGCCCGATTCACTTCCAGCCCTCCGAGCTGATGAAGCTCGCCGTGCCCATGATGTGCGCCTGGTACCTGCACGAGCGGCCCCTGCCCCCGCGCGCGCGCGACCTCGGCATGCTCGGACTCATCATTCTCGTGCCCGTGGTGCTGGTGGCGAAGGAGCCGGATCTGGGCACCGCCGCGCTGATCATCGCCGCCGGCGCGGTGGTGGTGTTTCTCTCCGGCCTGCGCGTGCGGGTGCTTGTCAGCCTGGTGCTCCTCGCCGTCCTCGGCGCGGCGGTGGGCCTGCGCTTCATGCACGGCTACCAGCGCGAGCGGCTGCTCACCTTCCTCAATCCCGAGGCGCATCCGCTCGGGGCCGGCTACCACATCATCCAGTCGCAGATCGCGGTCGGCTCCGGCGGGCTGTTCGGCAAGGGGTGGATGGCCGGCAGCCAGGCGCAACTCGACTTCCTACCCGAGCGCACCACGGATTTCATCTTTGCTGTGATCGGTGAGGAGTTCGGGCTGGTCGGTCTCGCGCTGCTGCTGCTGCTGTACGCGTTCGTCATCGGCCGCTCGATCTACCTTGCCATGCAGTGTCCGGACACGTTCTCGCGGCTGCTCGGCGGCAGTGTCGCGCTCACGTTCTTCGTGTACGTGTTCATCAACGCCGGCATGGTGACGGGGCTCGTGCCCGTGGTGGGCGTGCCGTTGCCGCTGGTCAGTTACGGCGGCAGTTCCGTGGTGACGGTCCTGACCGGTTTCGGTATTCTCATGTCGTTGTTTTCGCATCGGAAGCTGATGGGCTAAGGAGCGCTTCAGTGCTGCGATCGATCCTCCCTGCCCTGCTCGTGCTCGGTCTCGTGGCGCGCCCCGCCGAGGCCGCGCCGCAAACCGGCGCGCATTTTTCGCGCCCGCAGCTGCAGCGCTTCGCCGCCCACGTCGCCCGCCGTGACGGCCTGAACCGCGCGCACGTGCTGCGGATCCTGGAGCAGGCGAGGCCGCAACCGTCGATCATCGCGATGATGAACCGGCCCGCCGAGCACGTGCTCGAGTGGTGGCAGTACCGGCGCATCTTCCTTAACCCGGCACGCATCGCTGCCGGCGCCGCCTTCTGGCAGGCGCACCGGCGGGCGCTGGCGCGCGTCGGCGCCGAGCAGGGCGTCGATCCGCGCTACATCGTCGCCATCCTCGGCGTGGAGACCTATTACGGTCGGCTCACCGGCTCGTTCCGGGTGCTCGATGCGCTGAGCACTCTGGCCTTCGATTATCCGGCGCGCAGCCGGTTCTTCGCCCTCGAGCTCGAACACTTCCTCGTGCTGGCGCAGCGCGACCGGCTCGACCCGCTCACCGTGAAGGGCTCCTACGCCGGCGCGATGGGGCCGATGCAGTTCATGCCCTCGGCCTATCTGCGCTATGCGCGCGCGACGGGCGATGGACCGCCGAACCTGTTCTCCGACTGGGACGACATCTTCGCGAGTGTCGCCAACTACCTGCGCGAGCACGGCTGGCAGCCCGGCGCGCCGGTTCTCGCCCGCGTGCGGATCGAGCCGGGCGCCCGCTTCGAGGTCGATCCGCACAACCTCGCGCTCGATCGCACCGTGGGCACGCTCGCCGCGCAGGGCGTCGAGGTCGAGAGCGACCAGAGCGCCGACACGCCCGTCGTGCTGCTGCTCGCGCACACGCGTTCCGGGCCCATTTACCGGGTCGGGTTCAACAACTTCCACGCGCTGCTGACCTACAACCACAGCAAGCTGTACGTCATGGCGGTGGATGAGCTGGCACAGGCGATCGCACGGCGCGTGCACCCGGCGAGCAACCCGCACGAGCTGTCCGCGGCGGCCCGCGCCGCGCACGGCCCGGCGGGCGGCCCGGGCCAGCCGCGGTGAGCGGCCCGCTGCAGCGGCGAGCGGCCCTGTGCGGGGCCGTCCTGCTCGCCGGTGCGCTCGGCGGCTGCGCCACCAGTCATCACGCGCTCGCCGGTTCCGGCACCGGCCTGCCGCCGCTGCCCTCGGGCTGGCACGCCATTCCCAATCCCGTTCCGCACTACCTGCCGCCGGCGCCGCGCGGCAATCCGCCCTTCTACGACGTGAACGGCCGGCGCTACTACGTGCTCGCCAGCGCCGCCGGCTACAACCAGGTCGGCGTCGCCTCCTGGTACGGTCCGACCTTCGACGGCAAGTACACCGCCGACGGCGAGCGCTACGACATGTACGCGATGACCGCGGCCAACAAGGTGCTGCCGCTGCCGACCTACGTGCGCGTCACCGACTTGTCCAACGGCCGCAGCATCGTCGTCAAAGTCAACGACCGCGGCCCATTCGTGGCGCACCGCCTGATCGACCTGTCCTACGTGGCGGCCGCCAAGCTCGGCATGCTCGGCACCGGTACGGCGCTGGTCGATGTGCAGGCGATCACGCCCGGCAGTCCCGCCACGATCGCGAGCGCCATGCAGCCGGTCGGCGCGCTCCTGTACGTGCAGGTCGGGGCGTTCAGCGTGCCCGCCAACGCCGAGCGCGTCCTGGCGCGCCTGCAGGCGGCCGGCATGGCCAACGCCTTCATCCTTTCCCCGTCGGTGACCGGGGGTGATCTGTACCGCGTACGCGTCGGCCCGATCAGCGCCGTGGACCAGTATGATCGGCTCGCCGCGCACCTCACCAGCCTCGGCTATCCCGGCGCCATCCTGGTCAAACCGTGAGCCTGATGCCCCCGTTGCATGACGAACTATCCGGCGTGAGCGCACTCTTATCCTGCGCTCCCCGCCGCCGCTTTCAGAAAGGAGGATCATTCCCCATGCCCCGCTCGTCCGTCCCGTCCGTTCTCGCGGCCGCAGCGCTGCCCGTTCTGGCCGCCCTCGCCGGCGCCGCCCCGGCGGCCGTCGCTCCCGTACCGGTACCGCCGCCGCCCGCCCTTCCCGCGCACTCCTTCGTCCTGCTCGATTTCAACACCGGTCAGGTGCTCGCGCAGAAGAACGCCGATGACAAGCTGCCGATGGCGAGCCTGACGAAACTCATGACCGCCTACATCGTGTTCTCGGCGCTGAAGAACGGCCAGCTCACGCTCGACACCCCGGTGACGATCAGCAAGGCGGCGTGGCGCACGGGCGGCTCGCGCATGTTCCTGAACCCCGGCAGCCAGGTCAGCGTGCTGAATCTGCTCAAGGGCATGATCGTCGAGTCGGGCAACGACGCCACGGTCGCGCTGGCGCAGAAAGTCGGCGGTACGCAGGCCGGCTTCGTGACGCTGATGAACGATTACGCGCGGCGGCTCGGTCTGAACTCGACGCACTACGAGGACGTGGACGGTCTGCCCAAGCCTGACCACTTCACCACGGCACGCGATCTCGCCACGCTCGCCGCGGACATCATCCGCGACTTCCCGCAGTACTACTTCATCTTCAAGATCAAGAAGTTCACCTGGGACCACATCACGCAGCGCAACCGCGTCTCGCTGCTGTGGACCGATCCGTCGGTCGATGGCATGAAAACCGGCTTCACCGATGCGGCCGGCTACTGCATGGTCACCTCGGCCGAACGCAGCGGGATGCGGGTGGTCTCGGTGGTCCTCGGAGCGCCGAGCTGGAACGGACGCGTGCAAGACAGCGAGGCGCTGATCAACTACGGCTTCAACTTCTACGAGAACGAGAACGTCGCCTCAGCGCGCGCCATCGTCGCCCGGCCGCGCGTGTTCAAGTCGGCCGACGGCACGGCCGCGGTCGGCCCGGCACAGGCGATCGTGCTCACCGTGCCGCGCGGACCTGACGCGACGCTCAGCACCCGCATCGTGTGGAACCACTGGCCGCTCGAGGCCCCGCTCGCCGCGGGTGCCGCCGTCGGCACGCTCATCGTCACCAACGGCGCCGGCCAGCAGGTGGTGAGCGCCCCGCTGGTCACGCTCGGGCCGGTGCCGGAAGGCAGCCTGTTCACGCGGCTCGCCGACGACGTGCGGCTGTGGTTCTGAGGCGCCCGCACGCGCACCGGGAGTTGAAGGATGGCTGAGCCGTTCCCGACCTGCTACCTCAACGGCGCGTACCTGCCGCTCGCCGAGGCACGCATCTCCCCGCTCGACCGGGGGTTCCTGTTCGGCGACGGGGCCTACGAGGTGATGCCGGTTTACGCCGGCCGGCCGTTCCGCCTGGAGGCGCACTGCGCGCGCCTGACGCGCAGCCTCGGCGAGCTGCGCATGCACGATCCTCTGTCGCGCGAGCAGTGGCGCGAGGTGTTTGCCACACTCATCGCCGCCGCCGGACGCGACGATCAGTACCTGTACTGGCAGGTGACCCGGGGCGCCGAGCGCGGCCGCAACCATGCGCCGCTGCCCGACATCCCGCGCACCGTGTTCGCCTTCGCTGCGCCCTGGCCGGCGCCGTCGCGCGAGACGCTGGAGCAGGGCGTGGCCTGCATCACCGCGACCGACACCCGCTGGGCGCGCTGCGACGTGAAGTCGACCGCCCTGCTCGCCAACGTGCTGCTGCGCCAGCTGGCGGTCGATGCCGGGGCCGGCGAGACCATCCTGCTGCGCGAGGGACGCCTGACCGACGCTTCCGCCTCGGCGGTGCACGTGGTGATCGGCGGCGAGATCCGTACGCCGCCGAACTCGCACGAGATCCTCCCGAGCACCACGCGCACGGTGGTCGAGGAACTCGCCACCCGGGCCGCAATCCCGTGGCGGGCCGCGCCGGTCAGCGAGCCGGAGCTGCGTGCCGCCGAGGAGATCTGGATCTCGGCCGCCACGCGCGAGGTGCAGTCGGTGACGCGCCTCGACGGCCGGGCCGTCGGCGAGGGCCGGCCCGGACCGCTCTGGCGGCGGGTGCACACGGCGTTTCAGCAGTGGAAGCGCGAGTTGCAGGAGCGCCCCTGGTGAGCAAGTCCGTCCTGGAGTTCCCGACCGACTACCCCATCAAGATCATCGGCCGGCCGTCGGACGAGTTTCGCGCCCGGGTGCACGCGGTGGTCCTGCGCCACGCGCCGGGCCTGGAGGCCGAGCGGGTCAGCGAGCGCCTCAGCGGCAACGGCAACTTCCTGTCGATTTCCTACCTGCTGCTCGCCGAGAGCCGTGAGCAGGTCGAGGCGCTCACCGCGGAGCTGCGTGTCTGCGACGGGGTCATGATGCTGCTGTGAAGCGCCGGTGCGCCTGCTCAGGCGCTCGCCGCACGCGCATACAGGCGCCGCAGCAGATGCGGCAGCAACCCCTCCTGCGTCGTGCCCACCTCGGCCGCCGCGCACAGATCGGCCAACCGGGTCATCTCGAGACCGGCGTAGCCGCACGGATTGATGCGCCCGAACGGCTCGAGGTCGTTGCACACGTTGAGCGCGATGCCGTGGTAACTCGAGCCGCGGCGCACGCGGATGCCGACGCTCGCCAGCTTGCGCCCCGCGACGTAC
>JAJXWE010000146.1 GCA_021781775.1 Pseudomonadota bacterium
CGCGACGAGGGACGGCCGCTGCGCAAGCGCAGCGAACCAGTTCGCCAGGTGAGGTCGCTGGTCCCGCCAACGCTCCTGCGGAAAGCGCAGGTCGAGGTACCCCAGCGCGCAGGCGATCGAGATCGCGCCGATGTCGAACGGACCCTCGAGCGACTCGGTCTCGAGTACCGCGAGGGCGGTGCGGATCTTCAGCCGCTGCCCTTCGATCCATTCGTTCCAGCGCAGCGCTTCGGGCCGCACTGTCTGCTCGTAGCGCACCAGCACGGCCGCGTCGGTGATTCCGTCGGCGAGCGCCTGGCGGCGCAGCGCCTGCCAGCGCCCGGGCCCGGCCGCTGGCCACAGCCGCCCGCCGCCCGCGAGCGCATCGAGATACTCGCAGATCACCGGCGAGTCATACAGCGCCTCGCCCGAGTCGGTGAGCAGCACGGGAATCTTGCCGAGCGGGTTGTGTTCGCGCAGCTGCGCATGCGGGCTGACCGGCGAGAGGGTGACCGGCAGCAGCTCGATGCGTTCGCTGAGACCGAGCTCGAGCGCGCTGATACGCACCTTGCGCGCGTATGGCGAGGCGGGACTGAAATAGAGCTTCATCGGATCCTCCGTTTCGCGTGGGCCCCAGGCGCGGGAGCACTCACGGCGCCGCGCTGCGCCGCAGCGCGGCGCGGCGCCGGGCACGCTCGAGCGCCAGGTCGATCAGCCGGCTGACGAGCGCGCTCGGGGCGAGGCCGGAGAGCTCCCAGAGCTTCGGATACATGGAGATTGCCGTGAACCCGGGGATGGTGTTGATCTCGTTCACGAGCAGATTTCCCTCGGGCGTGAGGAACAGATCGACCCGTGCCATCCCGTCGCACTCGAGGACCTCGAAGGTGTGCGCGGCGAGGGCCTGCGCCCGCGCGAGCGTCGCGGCGCTCAGGCTCGCCGGCAGCTCCAGGCGCGCACCGCTCTCATCGATGTACTTCGCGTCGTAGGAATAAAAGCCGTCCGGATGCTGCACCACGATCTCGCCGGCCACCGACACACTCGCAGGATGGCCGCCGAGCACCGCGAGCTCGATCTCGCGTGCCGTCACGCCAGTTTCGACGAGCACCTTCTCGTCGAACTGGAACGCATGGCGGACCGCTGCCTCGAGGTCCGAGGGCCGGGTGACCTTGCGCACGCCGACCGAGGAGCCGGCGTTGGCCGGCTTGGTGAACAGCGGCAGGCCGAGCGCCGCCAGTGGCGCGAGCGTGCCGGCCGGGTCGGCCTCGAAAGCCTCCCGGCGCAGCGTGCGGAAGTCCGCCACCGGGATGCCGGCCTCGCGCAGCAGCCGTTTGCTCACGTCTTTGTCCATCCCGACCGCCGAGCCGAGCACGCCGGCGCCGACGTAGGGGATGCCGGCGAGTTCGAACAACCCCTGTACGGTTCCATCCTCGCCCATGGTGCCGTGCAACACCGGAAAGATGACGTCGATGCGCCCCGCCGCACCGCCCGCCCCGGCGGCGAGCAGATCCCGCGACACGGGCGGTCCGTCCTGGATGCGGACCTGGCGGGGGTCGCGGGCGCTCTCGAGCAGCCGTGCCGCATCTTGCAGCAGCCAGCGTCCGGCCCGGTCGATCCCGATCGGCACTGCCTCGAAACGCGAAGGATCGAGCGCCGCCAGGACGTTACGCGCCGAGAGTATCGAGATCTCGTGCTCGGCCGACTGGCCGCCGAAGAGCAGGGCGACGTGAAGCTTTGCGGTGTCAGTCATGGGCTGGACCGTGCGGAACTACCGTGTTGGATGTGGCCCCGCGATGCGCAGGGACAGGATAAGCATAACGCATGCGGGCACGAGCCGCGTGAGCGGACCGGGTCACAGCTTGAAGGTCGACAGCAGCAGGCTCGTCTCGGTGCTGGTGACGCCCGGCGTTCGGCTCACCCGCGCCAGCACGCGATCAAAGGAGGCGAGTGAATCGGCGCGCAGTTCTGCCACCAGGTCCCAGCGGCCGTTGGTGCTGTAAAGACTGGCTACGGCCGGGTCGCCGCGCAGCGTGCGGATGACCGCATCGACCTGGTTGCCGTCCGCGGCGATGGTCATCAGGGCGCGGATCTGCTGCTCCTGCACGTCGGGCTTGAGGCGCACGGTGTAGCCGACGACGGTGCCGTCGGCTTCCAGCTTGGCCATCCGGTTCTGCACCGTGCCGCGCGCGACGCCGAGCTGCTTGGCGAGCGAGGCGATCGAGGCGCGCGCATTGGCGCGCAGCAGTGAAATGAGGCGGTGATCGAGATCGTCCATCGGATCCTCTGCGGGTCCCTTGGGAGGCGGTCAGGATGATTCAAAATGATAGTTTACATTGTCATTTTGATCAAAGCACAACTCATTTTTGGTATTTCTCTGACTATTCATTGGCTTCGGCGGCGGCGATGATGGTTCTCGCGGCAGCGCCCCGGGGGGCGCGCCCCTGACAGGAGAACGATCATGGTCGATTTCATCGGCGTGCGCCGGGTCCAGGAGCTGGTGCGGGATCTCGGTCCGGCGCCCTTCATCAGCGGCCTGGCCGGCGAGATTGAAGCGGACTACCGGCGCTGGGACGAATTCGAAAAGTCGCCGCGTCACGCCACGCATTCCTCGCTCGGTGTCATCGAGCTGATGCCGACCTCGGACGGACGCCAGTATGGGTTCAAGTACGTCAACGGCCACCCGAAGAACACGGCCCAGGGGCTGCTCACGGTGATGGCCTTCGGCGTGCTCGCCGACGTGGCGAGCGGGTACCCGCTCGCGCTTGCGGAGATGACGCTGCTCACCGCCCTGCGCACGGCAGCGACCTCGGTGGTGGCCGCCCGCACTCTGGCGCGAGCGGACAGCCGCGTCATGGCGCTGATCGGCAACGGCTCGCAGGCGGAGTTCCAGAGCATCGCCTTCTACGATCAGCTCGGGGTGCGCGAGCTGCGCCTGTATGACGTCGATCCGCACGCCACGGAGAAGCTGGTGGCGAATCTCGCCGGCCTGGAGCTGGCGGGCCTGCGCGTAGTCCGCTGCCGCTCGGCGGCCGAAGCGTGCGCGGGCGCGGATATCATCACCACGGTCACGGCGGACAAGCGCAACGCGACCATTCTCACGCCGCAGATGATCGCCCCCGGCATGCATCTCAATGCGGTGGGCGGGGACTGCCCCGGCAAGACCGAGCTGCATGCGGATATTCTGCGTCGGCCCGACGCGCGCGTGATCGTTGAGTTCGAGCCGCAGTCGCGCATCGAAGGGGAGATCCAGCAGATGCCGCCGGACTTTCCGGTTGTCGAGCTCGCCGCCGTGCTGCGCGGTGCGGCACCCGGGCGTGCCAGCGCAGCCGAGGTGACGATCTTCGATTCGGTGGGCTTCGCGCTGGAGGACTTCGCGGCGCTGCGCTACGTCTACAAGCTGCATCGGGAGCGCCGAGGCACGCGTCAGACTATCGATCTCATCCCGGACATCGAGGATCCGAAGAACCTGTTCGCGCTGCTCGCAGCGCCGCGCACGGCGCCCGCGCGCGTGCCCGAGCTGCTCGAGGCTTGAGCCGATGGACGCAATGGGTCCGAGTGTCGCGCTGATCGGCGCGCCGACCGATGTCGGCGCCGCCGAAATCGGCGCATCCATGGGTCCGGAGGCGATGCGTGTGGCGGGTCTCAAGGCCGCGCTCGAGGCACGCGGTTTGGAGGTGCTCGATCGCGGCAACCTCGCCGGGCCGCCCAATCCACGCGAGGCGCCGCGCGACGGCTACCGCAACCTCGAGGCGGTCACCGGGTGGAACCGGCTGGTGCACACGGCGGTGTATGAGTCCCTGGGGGCTGGCCAGCTGCCGATCCTGCTCGGCGGTGATCATTCGCTCGGCATCGGTTCGATCAGCGCCGTCGCCCGCCATTGCCGCGAGCACGGCCGCAGGCTGCGGGTGCTGTGGCTCGATGCGCACGCGGATTTCAACACCGGACAGCTTTCCCCGAGCGGCAACCTGCACGGCATGCCGCTCGCGGTGCTGTGCGGCTTCGGGCCGGCCGTGCTCACCGGTCTCGGCGGCCAGACCCCGGCGATCCATCCGCAGTGGATCCGCCAGATCGGCGTGCGCAGCGTCGATGCGGGCGAGCGGCGCTTCGTGCACGAGCTGTCCGTCGAGGTGTTCGACATGCGCTACATCGACGAGATGGGCATGCGTGTCGCGGTGGAGCAGGCGCTCGCCGGGATCGATGCGGACACGCACCTGCACGTGAGTTTCGATGTCGATTTTCTCGATCCGGACATCGCTCCGGGGGTCGGCACCACGGTGCCCGGCGGCCCGACCTATCGGGAAGCGCAGCTGTGCATGGAGATGATCGCCGACACCCGTCAGGTCGGCTCGCTCGATGTGGTCGAGTTGAATCCTGCGCTGGACGTACGCAACCGCACGGCGCAGCTCGCGGTCGATCTGCTCGAGTCGCTGTTCGGCAAGAGCACGCTGGTTCGCCGCCAGGCGCCCGTCGGCCCGTCGCTCGATGTGGTGACGTCACGCGGTCGGCCGCACCTAGCCTGAGGACAGGCGCCCTCCATCCGGCGCACGGATCGGTCCCGGCGGCGCGCGGCTCAGTCGAGCGGCACGATGTCGTGAAATTTCCCGTAGTCGACCCGATCCACGCCGTCGGAGCCGCTGGAGAGGATGTCGACGAAGCTGTGCTGCCAGCGCAGCGCCTCGGGCGGGTACTCGTAGTGCGCCGTGAGGGTCTGGCCGGTCGTCTCGTCGATGCCGCTGAGGGTCAGGATGAGGAAGGCATCGGCGGCCCGCAGGGACTCGAGCGTCTCGCCGGCGAGCGGACTGTCGGGCTCGAGCGGGTGCAGCAGCGTCCAGCCGAACAGGAATGCCGGCTGCTCGGCGCGGCGCAGGCGCAGATCGTGGATGCGCCGCAGCCGGTAACCCTCCACGCTCTGCTCGTTGCGCGCCAGGCGCAGTCGCGCCTGCGCCTCGACGATGACGTTGTGCCGTTCGTTGGCCGCACGCAGCATCAGGGTCGACACGCCGTCGAGCGGCCGGATCACGCCATGGCGGGCGAACAACACCCGTGCCGTCGGGCGCGAGAAGCGCGCGAACATCATTCCGGCGATGAGCGCGAGGCTCATCATGCCGGTGAAGATCTCGATTGAGGCGATGATGTGCGCGAACAGCGTCTGCGGATGCATGTCGCCGTAGCCGACCGTCGCCAGTGTCTCGACGCTGAAGAAGAACCGGCCCCAGAAGCCCGGGGGATTCAAGTGCGCGATATCGCCCCGTTGCAGGGCGTAGATCGAGGCGAACAACAGGTTGAACGCGACGAAGAAGCCGGCGAAGGTGGCAAACAGGCGCGGCCAGGTGAGGGTCATGTACCGGTGGTACAGGTCCTGCCAGCGGCGCCGAGGCAGCCCCACCCGCTGGACCCGGCGGCCAGAGGACAGGGCGTGGGTGACGGGGGGCGATGAGCTCACCAGGGGACTCCCGCGCGGGGGCGAATTCCGCGCGGTCAGAGCCTAGAGGAACTCGCCA
>JAJXWE010000147.1 GCA_021781775.1 Pseudomonadota bacterium
TGCTGCGCTACGGCGTGAACGATCTGCGGCTGTTCTTCGAGAACGACCTGCGCTTCCTCGAGCAGTTCCGGACGCTCTGACACCATGAAGGTTCCGTATTCCTGGTTGACCGACTGGATCGCCGTGCCGTGGGACGCCCCGCGCCTCGGGGAGCGCCTGACCATGGCCGGACTGGAACTGGAGTCGATCGAGCCGGCCGCGCCCGCATTTACTGGCGTCGTGATCGGGGAGATCCTCTCGGCCGAGAAGCACCCCCAGGCCGATAAGCTGCGCGTGTGCCGCGTCGCGGCTGGGCAGGGCGAGCCGCTGCAGATCGTCTGCGGGGCGGCCAATGCGCGTGCCGGACTGAAGAGTGCCCTCGCGGTGGTGGGCGCGGTGCTGCCCGGAGAGCTGAAGATCAAGGCCGCGAAGCTGCGCGGCGTCGAGTCCGCCGGCATGCTCTGTTCGGCGAAGGAACTCGGACTCGCAGAGAGCTCCGAGGGCATCCTCGAGTTACCCGCGGACGCACCGGTCGGTGCCGCGCTGCGGGACTATCTGCGGCTCGAGGATACGATCCTGGACCTTAACGTGACGCCGAATCGTGGCGACGCGCTGTCGATCATCGGCATTGCGCGGGAAGTCGCCGCACTCACCGGCGCGGCGCTGAACGGACCGGCCCTGCGCCCGGTGTCCGCGACGCATGCGGATACCGTTACTGTGCATCTCGATGCGCCGGCCGCGTGCCCACGATTCGCCGGGTGCGTCGTGCACGGCATCAACAACCGCGCGCCGACGCCGATTTGGATGCGCGAACGCTTGCGCCGCGCCGGCGTGCGCTCGATCAGCCCAGTCGTCGACGTCACCAACTACGTGATGCTCGAGCTGGGCCAGCCGATGCATGCCTACGATTTGGCCAAGCTCCAGGGCGAGATCCGTGTGCGGCTGGCCGGTGCCGGCGAGTCGGTCACACTGCTCGACGGGCGCACCGCGGAACTGAAGCCGGACGTGCTCTTGATTACCGATGGGGCGGGGCCGGTGGGCATCGCCGGCATCATGGGCGGGGCGCGCACTGCGGTCAGCCCCGAGACCACGGACGTGTTCCTGGAAGTGGCGTATTTCGCGCCCGAGGCGCTCATCGGCCGGGCGCTGCGCTGGGGGCTGACTACCGATGCCAGCCAGCGCTTCGAGCGGGGAGTGGATCCAGCCGGTCAGGAGCGTGCGCTCGCGCGCGCCGTCGAGCTGATCCAGACGGTCGCGGGCGGCTCGGCCGGTCCGTTCAGTCTCGCCGAGTCCCGTGCTGATCTGCCCACGCGGGCGCCCGTCACTCTGCGACGCGCGCAGCTCGCACGCTTGCTTGGAGCGGAAATTGCCGATGCACGGGTCCGCTCGGTGATCGAGGGGCTCGGTATGCGGCTTCAGACGCTGCCTGAGGGCTGGCGCGTCGAGCCGCCCACACATCGCTTCGATATCGCTCTCGAGGCGGACCTCATCGAGGAGGTCGCGCGCATCGTCGGCTATGAGACGATCGGTGAGCAGGATGCGTTGGCGAGCGAGCGGGTTCGGGCGCTGCCCGAGGTGGTTCCCGCCGAGCACGCGGTGCTCGAAGTGCTGGCGATGCGGGGCTATCAGGAAGCAATCACTTATGCGTTCGTCGACCCGCAGCTGCAGCAGCGGCTGTTCGGCGATGCACCGGCGCTTGCGCTCGCCAACCCGATCGCGAGCGACCTGTCCGTCATGCGCGTCTCGCTCTGGCCCGGACTGCTGCGCGCAGCGCTGGAAAACCAGCGGCGTCAGCGCGAGCGGATCCGCCTGTTCGAGCACGGCGCGCGATTCGAGCGGCTGGACGGCGAGACGCGAGAGATCGACGCGCTCGCCGGGATTGCCTGTGGGCCGCGCATGCCGGAGCAATGGGGTCTGCCGCGGCCGATGAGCGAGCCATCGGACTTCTTCGACGTGAAGGGCGATCTCGAGGCGTTGTTCGCGGCCGTCGGCGCGCATGATCTGCGCTTCGAGCCGCAGACGCATTCCTGTCTGTACCCGGGACGGGCGGCGCGGGTGCTCCGCGGGGCACAGGCCGTCGGTTGGCTGGGGGAGTTGCACCCCTCGCTGGTGCGGGACCTGGAGTTCGTGCACGCGCCGGTGCTGTTCGAGGTCGATTGGGACGGATTGACGCTCGTTCGGCCCGCGTACCGCGAGATTTCCCGCCAGCCGCAGGTCAGGCGCGATTTGGCGGTCGTCGTGGATGAATCTGTGCCTTTAAGTCGGCTGGCCGAGCGTGTAGCCTTAGTCGCGTCGAGCCTGTTGCGTGATCTCCGCGTTTTCGACGTTTACCGGGGGCCCGGGATCGAGGAAGGTCGAAAAAGCGTCGCTTTAGGCTTGATTTTTCAGGATTTTTCTCGCACGCTTACCGATGACGACGTGGCCCGTCTCGTCGCTGCGGTGGTGGCGGATTTGCGCGTGAGCTTCAACGCAAGTATACGAGAATAAATGATGGCTCTGACCAAGGCGGAGATGGCCGAGGCGCTGTTCAACCAGCTCGGCCTGAACAAGCGGGAGGCCAGGGAGCTGGTGGACCTGTTCTTCGAGGAAGTGCGGGCGGCGCTCTCGAACGGCGAGCAGGTCAAGCTCTCCGGCTTTGGAAATTTCGATCTGCGGGACAAGAATCCGCGACCGGGCAGAAACCCCAAGACGGGTGAGGAGATTCCGATCACCGCCAGGCGAGTGGTGACGTTTCGTCCGGGACAGAAACTGAAGGCGCGGGTCGAAGCGTATGTTGGAGCCCAAGAATAACGCCGAACTGCCGGTCATTCCCGGCAAGCGGTATTTCACCATCGGCGAGGTGAGTGAGCTGTGCGGGGTGAAGCCACACGTGCTGCGCTACTGGGAGCAGGAGTTCCCGCAGCTGAAGCCCGTGAAGCGCCGTGGCAACCGCCGCTACTATCAGCGCCAGGATGTGATCGTGATCCGCCAGATCAGGAGCCTGCTGTACGAGCAGGGGTTCACCATCGGCGGGGCGCGTAATCATCTGACGGGCGATGAGGCACGCACTGACGTGTTTCAGAGCCAGCAGATCGCCAAACAGTTGCGCCTGGAACTCGAGGAGCTGCTGAAGATCCTCAGGCGCTGATCCCCTCCCGCAGCGGGCGGGATTCGGGGTATGATGGCAGCCCGCGCGAGACTTCCCCGCTCGCGTCGTTTGAAAAGAACAATATCCCTTCGTCGGAGCGTGGCGCAGTCTGGTAGCGCACTTGCATGGGGTGCAAGGGGTCCCGAGTTCAAATCTCGGCGCTCCGACCACTTAAACGATCGCCGCGAAGTCGAGTGTGTCCGCATCTGCGTCCGCTTCCGATTCTGACCTCCTTCCTGATGCAATCCTGAGCGCGTAGGCGCTGCCCGCTGTAGCAATACCACGGCGGGCAGTTCGCCAGTACGCACCACGAGTCGGTGTCAAATGGATGCCCAGAACGCGTCCTCGCTCGAGATGCCGGCCGCCATCGCCGGCAGCGTCGTTCTGATGCACTTCAATGCCGCGCGGGCAGGCCGTTCTAATCGGCCGGCACGACGCGGAGCGCGGCGTCCTGGTCATTGAACCAGCAGCCGAGGTGCTCGGGCCCAGGGCTTTGACCGTGGATCCGGACGCAGAGGCACGCATGCGATGGTACAACCGCACCTCGAAGTTGGAGAGGGCGTGTTGGTACGCCGTTGGTTGCAGTGCTGTACCCGCCGATGCCGGGCGGGCCCGCACAGGTCCTGACGAACGACGCCGCGCCCTCAGGCCGGATGCGCGTGACCGACGCGCTCGTCGTTGAAACTGTACGCCTCGTTCGCCAAGCTGATGATGACGCTCGCGGAAATCAACCCGACAGTCAGGGCGCTGATCAGTCCGATGTGGCGTAACCGTCCGGTCTTGCTTTCAATGACCCGAAAGTTCGGCTCCCATCTGAAAGCAGATCTCGATGTCAGTGAGGCGAGACATTCCACGCCAGATGACTGTGTTGCCTGGTGGAGGATCGCTGACGCGGTTGAGATGGCCCCAAGGCATGCAGGCCGTGGCAGGCGGGTCTGTAAAGAAGGTGGCCGATCCGACGGTGAACGTTGATGTTCGGATGCAAGGCGTTTGAGAAATTATGTTTCCAATGCAGCGAGCACAACGGTAGCCGCTGCCCGTCGGATGGAGCGATTGAGCATCAGCAGCCAGAATATGCGCCAGCCCAAGCTGCAGAACATCGCCAATAGATTTGGCAGCCGCTCAGCGGCAAGTAGCTTTGACTGCTCAGTTTGGCAGCCGGATTTGAGGGCCTTGTGAAAAATCTCTCAATCCCCCAGCGGAACGCGAGCCGTTGGAGTGTTCGATTGTCGCGGCTCTGGATGTAACCGACACGTTGGTGATCAGTTTCTTGCAATCAATCGGATCGCTGTTACGCGCCAGCTGCGAAGCGAGCGGGCGGGCAGCTCCACCAGGCGGCGAACATCAGAGGAAGGCGTCGGCGCGAAATGGCATCGCGAAAGCCAATCATCATCGAAAACCCTCTGCGCGCCCCCGCCGTGCGCGATGCAATGCGCGACGGAGCAAAATGAGGTGGTGTGCGAGATCGTGCGAAGAATCGACGCGTTCCATCGGGTCGCGTGCCCACGCTTGTGCGTGGTGGGTTTGTCGAGGAACTGGTGTGACGCGGCGGCCGCAGCGGTGCCAGTGTCGGCAGCGCCGAATTGGTTCTGAGGGAAGGCGTCACCGGCTTCCCTCCTCATCCGCCATCCGCATCGAACGACGGACTCCTGGGCGGTGGACGGAGTTGGTGCGGATCGACCCTGGGGTTGAGCCGAACGGCAGATGTGCGCCGGGTTGTCAGCTGACCCCGGCGGAGCCGAGCGGCAGTGTGCCGAGGAGTTCCGCCGCACCATTCCAAAGCACCTGGATTCCGATGCAGAAGAGCAGGAACGCCGACAGCCGCACGATGATGGTTGTGCCGGTCGCGCCGATCGCCTCGGCGATGCGCGACGAGTACCGATAGGCCACGTAGATGAGCAGCGTGAGGAGTGCGACGGCGACCAACGTTTCGACGAAGAATTCCAGGAGCGGTGCATGCAGGCCGCTCGGGCGGCTCGCGCCAAGCGAGATCGCAACCGAGATCGTTCCCGGCCCCGTCGTGAGCGGCATCGTGAGTGGGTAGAACGCGAGTCGGCTCGGTGGAATATCGATAGAGCGCGGCGACGGCGTCTCGCTGCGGCGCTGCTCGGTCGCGTCCGGCTCGGTGAGCAT
This sequence comes from Pseudomonadota bacterium, assembly GCA_021781775.1. Classification (GTDB taxonomy): domain Bacteria; phylum Pseudomonadota; class Gammaproteobacteria; order Steroidobacterales; family Steroidobacteraceae; genus 13-2-20CM-66-19. The sequence continues at coordinate 5,240 of JAJXWE010000147.1, forward strand.
GCGCCATCCCGACATCGCGATCACGATTCCGCCGGCAACCCGCAACACCGGGATCGAGATGCCAAAGAAGCCGAGCACGTATGCGCCGATGTACAAGGATGCGCAGACGATCGTGAATGCGTAGGTCGCGACCCAGCGGGACACCGCAGCGCGCTCGCGCTGGGCGAGTCCGCTGGTGGCGCCGTAGAAAATGAACGCGCCGGACAGCGGGTTCACGATCGAAAACAA
>JAJXWE010000148.1 GCA_021781775.1 Pseudomonadota bacterium
CCACCCCGGAGTAGGTCACGTGAGCGGCCTGCAGCTGTGTCGTCAGCTGCGGATCTTCGACGCGGTCGGTCACGACCCGGCGCAGCGCCGAACCCGTAGAGGGCGGTTCAGCGAGCAGCTGCTGGTACTGCGCCGCCGGCAGCAGATCCTTTGTGCCCGTAACATCGACCTCTGCGGCGATGGTGTCCGCACCGACGCTCGCCTGCTGCACCTTGCCGGCGGCGAGCAGCATCTTGAATTCGCTGTAGGGGATGGTCGCGGTGCGCGAGCCGAGCAGGTAGAACTGCATGGCCAGGAGCAGACCGATGAGCCCCAGCCAGTACCACACCGTCAGTTGTTGCTTCTTGCCGTCCACCGCGTTCCGTCCGGCCTCCGCCGCGCATGCCGCCCGCAGCAAGCCGCCGCGACGCCCGTTCGGGTTACCGTACCACCCGAAGATCATTTACCTGATAAATCGGGCCTCACCAAGAAGGCCAGTGCGCAATGTCGTAGGGGTCAATACCTATCGACAGTGCGGCCATTACCGGGCTTGAACGTCCGGCAGACCGGCTGGCGCGCAGCCGGGAGCACCTCAGCACTGCGGGTGCGCGACAGCGAGCCGCGGTGGTCCAGTCCTCACGGTGCGCGAGGCCGAGTCGCTCGCGCGGGTCTTCACAGCGGGCTCCGCCGACATGCCGAGCCGGGTCGCGAGACGCTGGTCCTCGCCATAGACGTCATCAAAGAACTCGACTGCGCCATCGGCCGAGACGCCGGCAGTCAGATACACCACCATCACGGGAATCGGCTGTGCCAGCTCGACACGCTGATTGTCCGGGCCACGCGTCGCAGCGGTGATTTTCGCGGCCGTCCACCCCCCGGCCGTATCCCGCAGCGCAAAGCGTGCCAATGCCGTCGGATTGCTCACACGGATGCATCCGTGGCTGAACGCCCGTCGCGCATGACTGAACAGCCGTTCGGCCGGCGTCCCGTGCAGCAGCACGTCGAAGCGGTTCGGGACTCCGAACTTGATCAGCCCGAGCGCGTTGTCCGGACCGGGCAGCTGCCGCAGGCGCAGCCGACCGGCCGCGACGGCCGCCAGGTTGCCCGCCGTCGGCGGCACCGGCCGCGCCGAATCGCTCTGACCCTGCACAATCTGCAGGTGCTGGGCAGAAAAGAAGCGCGCTCTGGCGCGGATATCGGGCAGAAGTTCGCGCACGGCGATGCGGGGCGGCACGTTCCAGTAGGGTCGGAAGATCACATCGACCATGTCCGTCGTGAACGTCGGGGTGTGCGCCGACGGCTTCGAGCGTCCGACGATGACGCGCATCTGCAGAGTATCGGTGGCCTGTTCGGCCAGTGACCGCAGCGCGAACAGCCGGAACTGCGCGATATTGACCCACACCAACGGCGCATGCAGCGTCGGCAGCCATCGCCACCGCTCCAGATTGAGCTCAATCTGGACGACACGTGCGGCAAACGGTGTGGTGAGCGCGTGGAACGTCGCCCGCCCGAGAACCCCATCGGGCTCCAGACCGTGTCGTCGCTGAAAGCGTTCCAGCGCACTCACCAGCTTGGGATCCAGAACGATGGCGGAAGCCGTGTCTCGGGAGGCAGCCGCAGCCGCCGACAAGTCCCCGACGGCCGCGAGCCGAAGGCGCAGTGCCGGCGCACCACGGTACACCCCACCGGGACGAACTGAGCGGCCCGGCAGCGGCGGCAGGCGCGTCAGCGCGGCAGCGTGCGCTGCCAACCCTCGATAGCGGGCGAGAGCCTGCTCCAGAAGCCGATATCCGTAGAAGGTCGGCTCCACCGAGGCGAGCACACCCTTGACGTCCGAGGCGCGGGCCAGCGATTCAACGAGCGGGCGTAGGTTGAGCGGCCGACGCGGATGCGCCAGGTAAAATCCAGCCGATCGCGAATCGATGCGCCCGAAGTGCAGATCGCAAAGCAGGCGCAGCGTCTCGGCGGTGAGCGTGACGTCGAACTGCGCCCACAGTTCTGTCCACTGTGCCGTACCGGCAGACTGCGCGGCCGCGTGTTGTGCCATCGCCGCGAGTGCACCTGCGCGGTAATCGCGCGGGCTGAGGCCATAGTCGCCCGCGCTCTGCAGCGCATTCAGCAGTGCGAGCGTCTGTCGCGTCGCTCGTGCATTCGTGCTCCACAGCGGCCGATCGTCCCGCCCGGCGTAGATCGCAGCGAGCGCGCGCCGAACACCGCGATTCTCAGATCCGAACGCCGAAGACGCATGATCTCTCGCAACGCGTACCGCGATCGCTGCGGTCAACGATGGAGCGGCGCCGGCGCGTGCCAACGGCAATGCGACCATGCCTGCTGATGCCATCAACCAGAGTGCACCGAGTCGTCGTAGGCGCAAGCGGCCGCGACCCGAACTCGTGCAGACAAAAGTCATCGTTAAAATTATGCCCACTCGCGCCGCATACCCCATACGCATATGTACGCACATGCCGATCGAACGAGCAGCGGCTGCGGAACCCAGAATAATCTTCACCCAGTCTTGCAGTTGACTCACCGGTCATTCATGAGCCGTACAAGGCTGCCGCTGGAACGGCACTCCACGCCACCCGGCGGGAGCCGCGCGCCGCATCGAATTCATTGCGGCGGCACGCCCTAAGATGCGGCGCCGGAACGCTTCGCGCGTGCGCCCCCCGGTGTGCGCGCGTCCTCGCGCGATGCCCGTGTCACTCATCACCGGCCAGCTGCGGGTCGCGATGCAGGCATACCCGCCGCGGATTCGCGCCGCCCGCCCAGACCAGCGTCCCTGCTCGCGGTGGCATGCTCGAAGCGATGCCCAAACTCCTGGCCGTCTCAGGCACCACCACGTCGGCAACACAAGACCCGCAACGGTGGCGTCACGGCAGGTCCCAGGATTATAATTTTTGCGCGGCCAAGAATCACGGTCGCAAAAACGACCGCGCTCGAGGCCGGATAGAAACGCGCGAGATTCCAGGAGTCAATGCGCAGATGCAAGGCTCATTTTGCAGATTCTACGTCCATGAGGATCATCGTCATCATGGCCGACTTGTCTGGGAATGGCTGCTCGAGCAGGGCAACGCGCTCGGTATGCGTGGCGGCTCGGCATTCAGGGCGATGGCGGGCTTTGGGCGACATCACGCGCTGCATGAAGCCCGATTCTTCGAGCTCGCCGGCAGTCTGACTATTGAGGTCGAGTTCCTGGCAAGCGCCGCAGAGGTGCAAAGATTGCTCGACTTGCTGCATCGGGAGAAAGTTCGCTTGTTCTATGCATACACGCCCGCATCCTTCGGCGTGATCAATCCCGATGCGTCCGACCCGCCGACGGTCGGCGAGTGCTGAGATCTCCGCCATGTCGCGCGCCAGAGGATGACGCGGAATTCGACTCCGCACGACTCCGATCAATCACTCCACTGCGCACCTCCGGGTTCGCGTCAAGCATCTTGAGAGCGTCGCACCGAACGTCGGCCTCCGTGTCAAGACAAATGACGCTTACCAGCGGTCCGTGCGTGCGCCAATATCGCTCGTGCCTCGCCAGTTCGGTGCACCGGACAATCCAGCCTACCCGCCCCCGCGCGGCCGCGAGCAGTCGCGCGCATGTCATCGCATCTAGTGTAGGCAGACCTAGCGCGGCCGCGCGTTCGAGCAACAGCCGACGCAGCTGCCTGCGGGACGCCAGCGGCATGCGCACTGACATCGCCCCGTAGCGCCAAGATTGCACTCCGCGCCGTTCCTGTTCATCGTCGACGTCGACGGCACTCAGAACGCCAGTGATCCCGCCATGCAGTCGACGTAGAAATGACACCATCGCACTGCTCGCTCCGCGGAACTGGTCGAGCAGGAGCACACCTGCCTGCCCATCGGCCGCATTCCACAGGCGCATCCGCGCGGCCCTGCGGGAGATCCCGCGGGTATCAACGCCGGGATACGCGCACTCGAGCGCGCACGTGATGTGATCGAGTGATGTCGTGACGGCGGAGAAGGCGCAGGGCACGCTTTGCGGATGCAACTGCGCATAGAGGTCCTGCAGGAGCGAGGACTTGCCGCTGCCGCGCGGCCCGAGCAGCATCAAGTGCTCGCCGCGAAGGAGCCGACCTTCCAGGGAGGCGGATAATTCACGGAGCTGACGCTGCATAGCCCGACCTCCCCCGATCACCGGGTCGCAAAGCAGGCATCATCAGCCGCTGGTGCAGCAATTTCGGGAGGTATGCCATCTCCCCTGAGCAGAGCAAATGTAGCGCACACGAGCAGGCTGAACAAGCTGATATGTCAGCGCGCATGTCCGTCGGGGATTCCCTCGCGTGCGTTGGAGCAAGAGATCTCCGTGCCATCCGCGCCACGGCTGAATCACCGCCCCTCCCCTAGCGCCGGCATGGCAATCGACGAGCGCATAAACTACACTGCCGATCATTTTTATTCCGTGTAAGCGCATGAACCAAACGACAACACCCTCGCGCACCCCGGGATTCGTCACGCTGTTCCTGATCGAGATGTGGGAGCGATTCGGCTACTACGGCATGACGGCCGTCGTCGTGCTCTTCATGGTGCAGAAGCTCGGTTATACGGACGATCGCGCCAACCTGACCTTTGGGGCCTTCAGCGCCATGGCGTACGCGGTGCCCGCTGTGGGCGGATGGATCGGCGACCGTGTTCTCGGTAGCCGGCGCACGACGCTTCTGGGGGCCATACTGCTCGCGATCGGCTATGCCCTGCTCGCCGTTCCGTATCCCGGAATCCTGTTCCCGGCCCTGAGCATCGTGGCTGTCGGCGGCGGGATCTTCAAGGCCAACCCGGCGAACCTGATCTCCAAACTCTACGAGTCGGACACGGCGAAGATCGACAGTGCTTTCACGATGTACTACATGGCGGTGAACACCGGCGCTACGATCTCGCAGATCGCAACCCCGCTCATCGCGTTGTGGCTCGGCTGGCATGTCGCCTTCGCCGTCTGCGCGATCGGGCTGGTGATCGGTATCCTCAATTACCTGGTGATGCGCCGCCATCTGGCGCACGTGGGATCCGAGCCGGATTTCGCACCGTTTCCACTCGGCAAGATGGTCTTAGTGGTCGCCGGCGCGCTGGTTGCGATGTTCTGCGTGTCGGTGATCATTCAGAATCTCAGCGTGGCCCGTGCGGTCGTCTGGCTTGCCTTCGCGGGACTGCTCGCCATCTTCGCCATTCTCATCTGGCGCGGCAGCCGCCAGGAGCGCAAGGGACTCTGGGCGGTCGTGATTCTCACCGCAGAGACTCTGCTTTTCTTCATCTTCTACCAGCAGATGTCCACCTCGTTGACGCTGTTCGCGCTGCGTAACGTGGACCTGCACCTGAACCTTCTGGGATGGCACTACCAGGTTCCAGCCGGCCAGGTTCAGGCGCTCAATCCGATCTGGATCTTCATACTCAGTCCCGTGTTAGCCTGGTCGTACACGTGGATGAGCCGCGGCCGCGGCGACCTGCACATCGCCTCCAAGTTCGCGCTTGGCTTCAGA
>JAJXWE010000149.1 GCA_021781775.1 Pseudomonadota bacterium
CGGGTGGGGTGCGAACGGCGCGCCGATCGGTCCGATCAGGCTCACCGTGTCACCCGGTCGGCGCGCCGCGAGCGCACGCAGGCCGGGTCCGACGATCTTGTAGAGCAGATCGATCCAGCCGGCCTCGCGGTCGGCGCGCATGATCGACAGCGGCCGGCGCATCGCGATGGCCGGGTCGCAGGTCACGTGCACGAAGCTGCCCGGCTCGGCACGCGCGGCGCACGCCGGTGCAGCCAGGCGCAGGACGAACTGCTCGGCCTCGTGGGCGGTCTGGCGCACGATCCGGGCATCCTCCAGATGCAGCGTGCCGCGGGTCGCGCGGCTCATGCGCCGGCTCTCCAGGCGAGCACCTCGTTCAGCACGGCCATGCGCACGGCGACGCCGTTGCGCACCTGGTCGCGAATCACCGAGCGCGGACCGTCCGCGACTTCGGAGGCAATCTCGATGCCGCGGTTCATCGGCTGCGGGTGCATGACGATGGCGTCGGGCCGTGCGAGCGCCAGCCGCTCGGGCGTCAGGCCGTAGCTGGCGTAGTAGCGATCGCCGTCGGGCAGATCGATCTGCGCCATCCGCTCCTTTTGGATGCGCAGCATCATCACCACGTCGACCTCCCTGAGGCCGCTCTCGAGCGTCGTGTGGCGCGCGCACCCGCTGAATTCCGCCGCCTCGGGCATGAGTATCGGCGGGGCGACGATACGCAGGTCCGCCACGCCGAGCGTGCGAAACACTTGGAACGCCGAGCGGGCGACCCGCGAATGCCGAATGTCGCCCACGATCGCAATGCTCAACCGATCGAAGCGCGGCTTGTACTGACGCACGGTCAGCGCGTCGAGCAGCCCCTGCGTCGGATGCGCCACGTGTGCCTCGCCTGCGGACAGCACGCTGACGTGCGGCGCTACATTCGCGGCCACCGTCGCCGGTACAGAGGTCTCGGCATCCCGGATCACGAGGGCATCGACGTGCAGCGACTGCAGCGTGTAGACGGTGTCGAGCATGCTCTCGCCCTTGACGCGCGAGGACAGCTGCACTTCGAGGTTTACGACGTCCGCGCCGAGGCGTTTGGCCGCCAGTTCGAACGAGACCCGGGTGCGGGTCGAGGGCTCGGTGAACAGATTCGCAACGGTGCAGCCCGCGAGGGCGCGGCTGACCGGCGGCCGCTCGCCGAGCGGCCGCACCAGCCCCTGGGCCCGCTCGAGCAGCCGCTCGATGAGCGCGCGTGGCAGGCCCTCGAGCGTGATGAGGTGGCGCAGCGAGCCGTCGACGCGCAACTGTGTGCTCAACGCCGCCTCCGCGCCGCGCCGCGCCATGGGCCGGCCAGGCGGCAGGCGCAGGCCGGCGGGATGATGCGATTCATGGCAGTTCTTCTCCCGGTTCTCCAGACAGCCAGCGCTCCAGGATGATCGCGGCCGCCGCGCTGTCGATGTCCGTACGCCGCAGGCGGCCCCGCTCGCCGCGTGCGCGGCCGGCCTTGAGCGCCTCGTTCGCCTCGAGGGACGAGAAGCGTTCATCGACCAGACTCACGGGCAGCGCGAAGCGCCGCTTGATTTCGCTGGCGAAGCGCCGCGCCTGCGGCAGCAGGGCGCCAGCGGTGCCATCGGCATTATACGGGGCTCCGACCACCGCCCGCCCTGGATTGAATGCGCGCATCTCGCGCCCGATCGCCTCCCAGTCGGGCTCGCCCGCACGGGTCGCGGCGGCCGGTCGGGGCGCCGCCGTGCCGGTCAGGGTGTCCCCCGTGGCAATGCCGATGCGTCTGAGTCCGAAATCGAAGGCGAGGATGCGCAGGATCGGGTCAGGCATGTCCGGCGGTCAGGCTGAGCTGGCCGACATTGACCCCGAGCAGTCCCCAGGCGCCGCTCCAGCGCTGCTCGAAGGGCAGCTCGAAGACCACCCGGGGGTCGACCGGTACCGATATCCAGGCATTGTCGCGGATCTCGCGCTCGAGCTGCCCGCCATCCCAACCGGCGTAGCCGAGCGCGATGAATGCATCGGCGGGGCCGTCGCCGCGCGCCATCGCCGCGAGCACGTCGCGTGAGGTGGTGACCTGGATGGTCTCGGAGACTTTGTGCGTATGGTCCCAGTGACCACCCGGCCGATGTAGTACGAAGCCGCGGTCCGTGTGCACCGGGCCGCCGCGCAGGACGGGCCGCGCCGCTATGCCGTCGTCCGACGGGGTGATCTGCATCTGCGAGAACACGTCGGCGAGACGCATCGGCAGTGGTTTGTTCAGCACGATGCCGAGCGCTCCGCGGTCCGTGTGCTCGCAGATGAGCGCGACGGTCTGGGAGAAATTCGGGTCGGTGAGCGAGGGCATCGCGATCAACAGATGGTTGGTCAGGCTCGCGAAGCCTTCCGGGACGTCTGTGGCGCCACCACGCTCCACGTCCGCGCCCAGCTCGAACCCGGGCTCTGCATTGCCAACCGGCTTGTCGCTCTGCGCGCTCATGCGGCCAGTATGGGGATGGAGCCGGCGCGGCTCAAGGCGCGCGGACCGATCCGCTGAAGCGCCCGCCCTTGAACTGCCACTCGTAGGTAAAGCGCAGGACCCGATAGCGCCGCGCCAGGTCCGGCGGAAACGGATCGAAGGGGCTGGCGAGGCGCAGGATGGCGAGGGCGGCCTGGTCGAGCGCCGGGTCGCCGCTGGAGCGGCGCACCACGGCGCGCAGCAGCCGCCCATTGGCGCTGATGGCGACTTCGATAACCGGGGCGGCGTTCGGACGGGCGTCGCGGGCGGCCACGGGGAAATTCAGCGTGCCGATCCGCTCCACCTTGTGCCGCCACGCCACCAGGTACGGCGCAACGAGAGCCGAGCGGGTGTCCGGGCTCACCCACAGCTGCCGCTTCGGACCGCGCAGCAGCACCGGGCCGCTCGCGTTCGAGCCCAGTGCGCCGTCCGCGCCCTGGGCAAGCGCCCCGTCGAGCGAGCCGGGTGCGCTGCGGATCCGGTAGGTGACCTGTGTGCTCCATCCGGTGGTCGTGAGGACGCGTTCCGCGCCGCCCTGGGCCGGTTGGCCCGGGGCGGCGCTGGCATGGCCCTGCAACGCCTTGGAGCGCACCCCGGGACGCAGCGCCGGGGTGTGCGGCTGAAGGTCGTGGCCCGAGTTGCCCGAGCCGAGCTGGGTGCGCTGCGCCAGGTAGGCCGCGGTGGGATTGCGCTGCGCGCTCGGCAATTGATCGGACACGAGCAGCACGCGCAATCCCGGCGCGCTTCGCCTACCGGCGAGCGGGGTGTTGAAGTTCACCCCGAGGATCAGCAGACCATGCAGCAGCGTCGCCACGAACAGCATCGTCAGCAGGCGATCGCGCGGCGCGCGCATGGCCCGAACCGATGCGGACTGAACGGCCATCGCCGCGCCCTCACCGTGCCGCGCGTGCCAGGCGCCGCTCGATCGCTTCCATCAGTCGTCCGCCGATGTCGATGGGGTGCTGCTTCTCGATCTCGCGGATCCCGGTCGGACTGGTGACGTTGATTTCGGTGACGAACCCGCCGATGACGTCGAGCCCGACGAACAGCATGCCCGCCGCCGCGAGCGGCGGACCGATTTCGGCGGCGAGCCAGCGCTCCTGATCCGTCAGCGCCCGCACTTCGGCGCGCGCCCCGGCGGCAAGATTGCCCCGGTTGTCGTGCGGCAGGGGAATGCGCGCCAGGCCGAACGGCAGTGGCTCCCCGTCGACCAGCAGGACCCGGGTGTCGCCGCCGGTGGTGATCTCCGGCAGGTACCGCTGCGCGATGGCGAAGCGCTGCCCGTAGTCGGTGAGGGTTTCGAGCACGACGCCGGTGTTCTTGTCGTGGCGCTCGAGCACGAAGATCGACCGCCCCCCCATGCCGTGCAGGGGCTTGCACACGATCTTGCCGTGCTCGGCGAGAAACGCCGTCATGTCGGTCATGTCGCGCGTGATCAGGGTCGGGGCGCAGCACTGCGGGAACCAGGCCGTGTACACCTTCTCGTTCATGTCCCGCAGGCCGCGCGGGCGGTTGACCACCTGCGCGCCCTGCGCCTCGGCCCGCTCGAGAATATAGGTCGTATAGATGTATTCGGTGTCGAACGGCGGGTCCTTGCGCATCAGGATGGCGTCGAGCTCCCCGAGACGCAGCACGGCCGGCTCACCGAGCGTGAACCATCCTGCCGGATCGGCTTTCACCGTGAGCGGCCGCGCCCGGCCCCAGGCGATGCCATCGCGCAGCCACACGTCGCGCTGCTCGAAGTAGGTGAGTGACCAGCCGCGCGCCTGCGCCGCGAGGAGCATGGCCAGCGTCGAATCCTTCGCGTAATGGATGGCGCTGATCGGATCCATGATCACGCCGAGTCGGACGGACATGGCGGGATGATGCCAGGACCGGCGCCCGCTGTCCGGCCGCAGTGGCGCGGGGAAGGGTGTGGCGCGCCCAGACGGCATGGCGAGGGTCGATCCAATATGTTAAAAGAAAATCTGCGTGAGTTCTCGGGGCCCGCATAGCCATTGGCGCCGCTTCGGGCATTGCGTGTAGGCTCGGGACTCGAGCCGGGAGCCGCTATCGTGGCGGCTGCCCGAGCCTCGCCTCGACAGTATAAGGAGTTGCGTGGCCGTGACCGCCAGCAACGCGAAACTGCAGGGCCTGAAGGTCCTGGTGATTGACGACAGCAAGACGATCCGCCGTACGGCCGAGACGCTCCTCGCCAAGGAGGGGTGTGAGGTGTACACGGCCATCGACGGCTTCGATGCGCTGTCCAAGATCGCCGACCACCAGCCGGACATCGTGTTCGTCGACATCATGATGCCGCGGCTCGATGGCTATCAGACCTGCTCTCTGATCAAGCACAACAAGGTATTCCGCTCGATCCCGGTGATCATGCTGTCCTCGAAGGACGGCCTGTTCGACCGCGCCCGCGGCCGGATCGTCGGTTCGGAGCACTACCTGACCAAGCCGTTCACCAAGGACGAGCTGCTGAGCGCGATCGAGACGCATATCGGGAGATGACGGCCATGGCGCTGATTCTCATCGTCGACGATTCGCCGACGGAAGTGCACGTGATGCAGGCGGCGCTCGAGAAGCATGGATTTCGCACCGCAGCGGCCGCCGACGGCGCCGAGGGCGTGCGGCTCGCCCGCGAGATGAATCCCGACCTCATTTTCATGGACATCGTCATGCCGGGCATGAATGGCTATCAGGCGACCCGCGCGCTGGTCAACGATCCGCGCACGCGCCAGATCCCCATCATCATGGTCACGTCCAAGGGACAGGAGACCGATCGCATCTGGGGACTGCGTCAGGGCGCGATCGACTACATGGTCAAGCCGGTCTCACCCGACCAGCTCATCGCCAAGGCGCGCCTGGCGCTCGCGAGCTGAATGGCGCCCATGCCGTACCGTCCAATTCATCGTTTTTCCTGCGTCCGCGGGGCGTTCCACCATGAGTGACACGCC
>JAJXWE010000150.1 GCA_021781775.1 Pseudomonadota bacterium
TCGCGCCACCACGGCGGGGGGCACGGCGAAGCGGCGGCGGTGGCCGGCCGTCCCGGAGCGATATACTGCGCGCCGGACGCAGCTCGTCGAACCGCTGATTTCCCATTACGAACAAGGAGTTGACCATGCAGACACGGGTTCTCGGCCGCAACGGGCCGCGCCTCTCGGCCCTGGGGTTGGGGTGCATGGGCATGAGCGAGTTCTATGGCCGCGGCGACGACGCCGAGTCGCTCGCGACGATCCACCTGGCGCTGGACCGGGGCGTGACGCTGCTCGATACCGCGGACATGTACGGGCCATTCACCAACGAGGAGCTGGTGGGCCGCGCGATCCGCGGCCGGCGCGATGCGGTGTTCCTCGCCACCAAGTTCGGCATCGTGCGCGATGCAGCGAATCCGACCCGCCGCGCGATCAGTGGCCGGCCCGACTACGTGCGCGCCGCCTGCGAGGCCAGCCTCATGCGCCTCGGGATCGAGCACATCGACCTGTACTACCAGCATCGCGTGGATGCCGAGGTGCCGATCGAGGAGACGGTCGGTGCGATGGCCGAACTCGTCGCCGCGGGCAAGGTGCGCTATCTCGGGCTGTCCGAAGCCTCGGCAGCGACGCTCGAGCGGGCCGCTCGCGTCCATCCGATCGCTGCGCTGCAGAGCGAGTTTTCCCTTTGGTCGCGCGACGTCGAGGAAAACGGCATGCTGGCGGCGTGCCGCCGCCTGGGGGTCGCCCTGGTGGCGTACTCGCCGCTCGGGCGCGGCTTCCTCACCGGCGCAATCAGGCGGCCCGAGGACCTGGCGGGGGACGATTTCCGGCGCAACCATCCGCGCTTTCAGGGCGAGAACTTCGCGCGCAATCTGCACCTCGTCGAGCGGGTGCACGCGCTGGCCGCCGCGCGCGGCTGCACCGCCGCGCAGCTGGCGCTCGCGTGGGTGCTCGCACAGGGCGAGGACGTCATTGCCATACCGGGCACCAAGCGGCGAGAGCGTCTCGCCGAGAACCTCGGCTCACTCGAGGTGAATCTCAGCGGCACAGATCTGGAGGCGCTCGCACAGGTCTTTCCGCTCGGGGCGGCCGCGGGCATGCGCTATCCCCCGGCGGGCATGGCGACGGTGAATCGCTAGGCGTCGCCGGGCCGGCGGTGGCGGGTCCGGCCGGAGCCAGACCCGCATGAGTCACAGCAGATCGCGCGCGATGGTCACATTCCACTGTCGCTCGGCGACCCATTCTCCATTCAACCGCGCGGTCAGGGAGCCGGTGAGGTAGAAATTCTCCCGGTCGCTGCGCATCTCAGCCCGGGTTGCGATCAGGGTCTGCCATCCCTCGCGACCCATCTCGTACGACTGGGTCAGCACGTAGCGCGCTGACAGCGGGTCATCGTCCTTGATGGTCAATTCACGCTTGAGGCTGTGCGCGACCTGGAGCTCGATTTCGTCGAGACGGAGAATGCCTTCACCGAACAGACCGCCGATCCCTTCAGTGATATAGGTGTTTTCACCGGTGACGTGATTCTGGATGCTGATGCGGCGGACGCTGCCGGGATCGACGACGGTAGCCGGGGTCGTCGGACCGTGCGCCGGTGGTTCGAACGCGACCTGCGCGCCCCCTCTGGCGCGACGCACGGGCAGATCGATGGCGCTGGCCGCAGTGTCAATCGAGACCGTGGCCGGATACGGCGCGGGCCAGGCGATCGGCCAGTAGGCGGTTCCGATCGACACCCGGATGCGATGTCCGGGCGGGAACCGATGCCCGCACGCGTTCAGCACCACGCGCACGTCGTAGAAACGACCAGGCTCGAGAGGCGAGGGCGACTCATGGCCGTCGCGATGAGTCAGGTTCAATATTTGGTAGCTGACACGCGTGACCCTGTCGTCCGGCGCAATATCTCCGAGGCGCACCGACAGCTGCGCAACGGGTGCATCGGCGGCAACACGCAGATGCAGCTCCGGCGGGCCGAGCACGCTGAAGTCCTCGGTGAGTACGGGCGTGTCGAACACCAGGGCGCCACCGTCGTCGAGCCGTTGATCGGTCGGCTGTTCCCCGGGGCAACCCGTTGCCATCCATTCGCCGGCCGCCTTACCGTGACTCTGCGGTGAACGGACGAGGAGAACTCCACCGTGCGTATTCGCCTGTTCGGCGAGCCTCCCGTCCGCGCACAGGTGCAACCGTCGGGGCTGGATATTCGGCGAAGGATACGACCGTTCGCCCACCCAGCGGCCCGGCATGAAGGCGCGGGTGCCGTCCGGTGGAACCGGATCTTCGAGGTAGGCTCGCAGCATCGGCTCCTTCATGATCCCGGTATCGCGACCTTTCAGCCATTGATCCCACCAGCGGACGGCCTCCTGCAGGTAACCGATTGCGGGACCGGGAGACCCGTCGTGTGGGTAGATGTGTCCCCAGGGGCCGATGATGCCGAGCCGCGGGACCTGCAGCCCCTGGAGCAGCCGCGGCACGGCGTTGGTGTAAGCGTCCGACCAGCCACCTATGGCCAGCACGGGGCATTGAATCGCCGCGAAATCCTCGCAGACCGAACCGTGCTTCCAGTAGGCATCGTAGCGTTGATGTTGGAGCCAGAGCGCCGGAAAGAATGGCAGCCGCCCGATGCGCTCCAGCCACCGTTCGCGCCAGCTGTCGCCGATAATCTGCGGATCGAGCGGACGGCTCTGGTAGGCGAGCATGATGCTGCCCCACCAGAGATTGTCGTTGAGCAGGCAGCCGCCCATGTAGTGGATATCATCGGAGTAGCGGTGATCGGTCGAGAAAGTCGTGATGATCGCCTTCAGCGCCGGCGGACGGCGCGCCGCGATCTGCAGGGCGTTGAATCCACCCCACGACTTGCCCTGCATGCCCACCGAGCCGCTGCACCACGGTTGCGCGGCGATCCAGGCGATGACCTCCAGGGCGTCGTCCTGTTCCTGTTTCAGGTATTCATCCGCCAGGTGACCGTCGGACTCCCCAGAGCCACGCATGTCGACGCGCACAGCGGCATAGCCATGCTCGGCGAAATACCCGTGCATTGGCTCATCACGCTTGCGCGTGCCGTCGCGCTTGCGATAGGGGATGTACTCGAGCACGGCCGGAACCGGGTCCTGGAAGGCCGTGCGCGGAATCCATAGGCGCGCGCCCAGGCGACACCCGTCGCCCAGGGTGATCCAGACGTGTTCCTCCACATGCACCGACATGCTCACCTCCTACAAGGTTGGGCTCACGCCCCGCCGCCACTGATGCCACGGAGCACCCGGTCTGCGGCGCCCGCTGTAATGAGGGAAAGGATATTGAACAAACTCGCGCCGATGAGAACGAGCACGAGTCCTATGACCGACTCTACCGTGCGGTCGGCATGAGAGGTGCCGCGCTTGGCGGGGTGCAACACCGTGCGACGACTAGGCGAGCGTGCCGCCTTGCGGCACGAGGATGGAGATCGAAACAACGTCCGGCAATGAGAAGGAGTCCTGCGGAACCACGCCTTCGGGTCCGTGCAGCAGGAGACGCGGAACTGGCCGCACGAGCGCAATCGGTCGGTTCCCTGGGATTCCGCGCCAGGTCGGCATCCGCGTGCGCCCGCCGCGCTCATCGTGCCGCGCCGCCGCGCTTGTGCAGCGCCGACGCCAGGGCGTAGGCGGCCACACTGAAGCAGGCCGCTAGTCCGGCGATCCACACCACCGCCCGGTAGCCGGTGGGCGCGACGAAGACGGCTGCCAGCGCCGCTCCTCCCGCCGAACCGAAGAATGCACAGGCACCCGTGAGCGCCACGGCGCGTCCGGTGACATCCACGGCATTGACAAGGCTGAACTGGTAGGTGAGCGAATAGCACCAGGCAAAATAGTAGAGAACCCCTGCGGCGCCAAACACGAGCGCACCGCCGGCGCTGCGTAGCAGGAGTGCGGCGACTACCATCAGCGCTCCCGAGAGCACCAGCGGCGGTAGGCGCCCGAACCGGCTGCCCTGTGCCGCGGCGAGCAGGCCGCCGGGAATGCCGGCGGCCACGCTGAGCGCGACACAATCGGCGATCAGCGTACGGGTAATGCCCTGTGCCTGTCCGAGCAGCTCGATGTAGGTCCAATACGCGCCCGCGCCGACGAAAAAAAGGCTGAATCCAGCGAACGCGAGCAGCATCGCTGGACGAAACAGGCTGCCGCGCGATGCCGGCGGCAGGACGCGGCCGTGTGCTGGCAGCACACGCGCGCCCAGGATGGCGAGACCGGCCGGAACGGCCAGCAGGAGCAACACCCCGTTGAGTCCCGAGCCGCGCAAGAGCAGCGGTCCAGCCCAGAGAGCGGCGATCTGATATGCGGCCTGGGCGGAAATGGCCACGCCGAAGCTGCGCGCCGATTCATGTCCATCGGACACGATGGTCATGCCCAGGGAAAAAGCGGCGCTGCCGAAGAACGCGGCAGCCGCCTGCAGCGACACGAACAGCCAGTAGCCGTGTACGCCGAAGGCAGTGAGCAGGCTGACGCACATGCCGCCGAGCGCGAGCCCCGCGGCATGCCTCCAGGAGAGGGAGCGGACCCAGATTCCCGCGAGCAGCGCGCTCAGCCCCGAGGCGACGGTCAGTGCCGATGAGAGCCCGCCCGCCTGCGACGCTGAGAATCCGAGCTTGTCCGCAGCGCCCGCCGCGATCAGCGGCAGGATGTTGAACATGCTCCCGCCTATCACCACCAGCGCCAGTCCGGCGATTGCGACGGTCGTGCGCTGGGGCGGTGACAGTGACAGTGCGGTGGTGTCTGACAATGCGGACTCTGTGGGTGGAGTGGTGCGGGTCACGTCCGCGACAGGCTTCGGGCGCGTTCGCGGGGCACGATCTCAAATATCCTTTACAAGCCTCAGGGCATCGTAGATCGCGGCATGCGTATTCCGCGAGGCAACGGCATCGCCGATGCGAAAGAGTTGAAACCCGGCGCGCACATCGGTCCCGGTGATCTGCGGCAGGCCCGCGATGAGTCGATCGTAATCGATTTCGCCGCGATTCGCTGATAGCGGTTTGAGCTCGAAATACAATGCATCGTTGGGAATCGTTCCGTAGTTGGCCACGACCTGGTCGACGCGCCTTTCCGTGCGCACACCGCCGTAATCGCTCCCTACCACCGCGATGAGGCCTTCCCCGTCCCGGCTGATCCGTTCGAGCCGATACGTGACCGTGAAAGTCACGTCAAGTTTCTGCAGGCTGCGCATATACGGGACGAGATTCATGCCCATGACTTCCGGAGCAAGGCTGCGGTCCGGCGTCATGAATTCGAGCCGGGCGCCGCTCGCGGCGATGATCTCGGCGGCCTGCAGGCCGGTGTGGTCACCCACATCGTCGAACAGCAGCACGTTGCGGCCCGGCGCGATGCTGCCGGACAACACGTCCCAACTAGACACCGCCAGATCGT
>JAJXWE010000151.1 GCA_021781775.1 Pseudomonadota bacterium
GGCGGTACGCGGCGTCGGCGAGGGGGCGG
Source organism: Pseudomonadota bacterium (assembly GCA_021781775.1). GTDB lineage: Bacteria > Pseudomonadota > Gammaproteobacteria > Steroidobacterales > Steroidobacteraceae > 13-2-20CM-66-19. The sequence goes on from JAJXWE010000151.1 coordinate 30, forward strand.
CCGAGGCGCTGATCAAGGAGCGCGAGGCGCACGGCCCGTTCGCCAGCCTGGAGGATCTGTGCCGGCGGCTCGATCTGCAGAAGCTCAACCGGCGCGTGCTCGAGGCGCTGCTGCGCTCGGGCAGTTGCGATGCGCTCGGGCCCAACCGCGCGACGCTCATGGAGCAGCTGCCGACGGCGATGCACCTCGGCGAGCAGGGCTCCAAGGCGAGCCGTGCCGGTCAGGACGATTTGTTCGGGCTCGGCGGACCCGAGCCGAGCGCACCGGAGACGGTGCGCACCGCGCAGCTGCCGGAGTGGCCCGAGTCGGTGCGCCTCGCCGGGGAGCGCGAAACGCTCGGGCTGTATCTGACCGGCCATCCCATGGCGGCCTTCGAGTCGGGACTGGCACGCCTGGTGAGCCACCGGATCGGCGATCTGGTCGGCGAGCGGCCCATGCCGGGGCTGGACGCCCCGCGCGGGCGCGGCGGGCGCACGGTCACCGTGGCCGGATTGATCGACGAGGTGCGCAAGCGCGGCCCGCGCGTCATCCTCACCCTGGATGACGGCACCGGCCGGATCGAGGTGAGCCTGTTCGATGAGCAGTTCCAGCAGTTCCGCGCGCTCATCAGCAAGGACGCGCTGGTGCTCGCCGAGGGACAGCTGCGCTTCGATGAGTTCTCCGACGGCTGGCGCATCGGCGTGCGCCGGCTCACCGATCTGGCCAAGGTGCGCCAGCAGCAGGCGCGGCGCATCGTCGTGCAATGGCCCGCGCGCGCCGATACCGGCGCGCTGCAACGCCGGCTCGCTGAGCTGCTCGCCCGCCATCGACCTGGACCCTGCGCGCTCGCGGTCGAGTACGCCGCGGCGGGCGTGCGCGGGATGCTGGCGCTCGGCCCCGACTGGAGCGTGCAGCCCGCCGCCGAGCTGCTCGAGGGTCTCGAGCAGCTCTTCGGGGGCGCCTCGGTGCGCGTGCTCTACAGCGCGCCGGCCGATGCACCGCAGCGCTCGGCCGACGGCCTCTAGGGGGGGCCGCTTGCGCGCCGAGCCCCCCGCCCGTACCCTCGCGCCCAGCACGAGACAACCCCGGTAAAGCGCATGGCCGTCGCCTTTCTCGATTTCGAACAGCCCATTGCCGAGCTCGAAGCGAAGATCGAGGAGCTCAAGCACGTCACCTGTGATCCGGAAGTCAACATCCAGGACGAGATCGCGCGGCTGCAGGCCAAGAGCCGCCAGCTCACCACCAGCATCTTCGCGAACCTCACGCCCTGGCAGATCACCCAGCTCGCCCGCCACCCGCAGCGGCCCTACACGCTCGATTACATCGCCGCGATGTGCACGGAGTTCAGCGAGCTGCACGGCGATCGGATGTACGGTGATGACGGGGCGATCGTCGGCGGGCCGGCGCGTCTGGCGGGCCGGCCGGTGATGATCATCGGCCACCAGAAGGGCCGTGACACCAAGGAGCGCGTCCGGCGCAACTATGGCATGCCCCGGCCGGAGGGGTACCGCAAGGCGCTGCGGCTGATGCAGATGGCCGAGCGCTTCGAGCTGCCGCTGGTGACCCTGATCGACACGCAGGGAGCGTATCCGGGCGTCGGCGCCGAGGAGCGCGGTCAGAGCGAGGCGATCGCGCGCAACCTGCTCGAGATGTCGACTCTCGCGGTGCCCATCGTGTCGGTGGTCACGGGCGAGGGCGGCTCGGGCGGGGCGCTCGCGATCGGCGTGTGCGACCGGCTGCTCATGCTGCAGTACAGCACCTACTCGGTCATCTCCCCGGAAGGCTGCGCCTCGATCCTCTGGAAGAGTCAGGACAAGCGCGAGACCGCCGCCGAGGCGCTGAACATGACGGCCGACCGGCTCGAGCGGCTCGGCCTCGTCGATGCGGTGATCGCCGAGCCGCTCGGCGCGGCGCACCGCGATCCGGCAGCCACCGCCGCGAGCCTCAAGGCCGCACTCATCGGGCAGCTCGAGGCGCTCACCGCGCTGCCGCGCGAGCAGCTGCTCGCCGAGCGCGCCGCGCGCATCAGCGCGTTCGGCGTCTATGGTGAGAGCCCGGCGTGAGGGGAGCGGAGCGGCGCCCTTGAGCACGGGCCCGCGCCGCGAGCGGCCGGGACGCCGGTACGGGAGCGAGGCGCTGCTCGCGCAGCTGCGTGGACAGCTGCAGGAATTCCCGCGCGTCGCGCTCTGCGTGGCATTCAGCGGCGGGGTGGACTCGACCGCGCTGCTCGGCGCACTCGCACGGCTGCGTCCACGTTCCTTCGCGCTGCGCGCCGTGCACGTCGATCACGGACTGCACCCCGACTCGGCGCGCTGGGGCGGTGAGTGCCGCCGGCTCGCCCGTCGGCTCGGCGTGCCGATCCGCGTGGTCCGGGTCGAGGTCCGGGCCGCGCCGTGCACGTCGATCACGGACTGCACCCCGACTCGGCGCGCTGGGGCGGTGAGTGCCGCCGGCTCGCCCGTCGGCTCGGCGTGCCGATCCGCGTGGTCCGGGTCGAGGTCCGGGCCGCGCCGGGCGCCTCGCTCGAGGAGGCGGCGCGCACGGCGCGCTACCGGGCACTCGGAGCCGGCCTGAAGCGCGGCGAGGTGCTGCTCACGGCCCACAACCAGGACGATCAGCTCGAGACGGTGCTGCTGCAGCTGTTCCGCGGCTGCGGGCTCGCCGGGCTCGCGGCCATGCCGGCCGATGCGCCCTTCGGCGCCAGCCGCCTGCTGCGCCCGCTGCTGGGGTTCACCCGGGCGCAGCTCGCCGAGTGGGTCGAGGCCGAGGGCCTGCCGGTGGTGCTCGATGCGAGCAACGCCGATGAGCGCTTCGACCGAAATTACCTGCGCCACCGGGTGCTGCCGGCGGTGCGCGAGCGCTGGAGCGGGGTGGCCGCGGCCGTGGCGCGTACGGCCCGGCATGCCGCCGAGGGCCAGCAGCTGCTCGAGTCGCTGGCCCGCGCCGACGTCGAGCGCGCGAGCGACGGGGCGGGACTCTCGGCGAAGTCGCTGCGCGCGCTGCCGCTGGCGCGCCGGCGCAACGCGCTGCGCTGGTGGATCGCCCGCAGCGGGCGGACCCTGCCCGATGCGCGCCGGCTCGATCAGATCGCCGTGGCGCTGCTCGAGGCGCGCCCCGATGCCCACCCGCACGTGACCTGGGGCGATGCGCGTATCGAGCGGCATGCCGAGCGCCTCTCGATCGAGCCGGCAGCGGCGCCCGCCGCGCGCTCCACGCCCGGGCTCGAGGTCGCGTGGGACCCGAGCCGCGAGCCGCGCTGCGAGCTGCCGCCGGGGTGCGGCGCGCTCGAGCTGCACCGCGATGCGCACGGGCCGCTCGACCTCGATGCGCTCGAGGCGCTGGGTCCGGCGCTGACGGTGCGCTGGCGGCGGGGCGGGGAGCGGCTGCGCGTGCGCTCGGGCGAGGGACGGCGCGCGCTGAAGAGCCTGCTGCAGGAGGCCCGTGTGCCGCCGGACGAGCGGGCCCGGCTGCCGTTGGTGTTCTGCGACGATACGCTGGTTGCGGCCGGGGACCTGTGGCTGGATGCGCGGGTGCGCGCCGGAGCCGGCGCGCGCCGCCGGGCGCGGCTGACCTGGAAGAAGGCGCCCCATCCGAGGCGCTGATGTGATAGATTGTCGGCCCGTCGTTCATGCAGCCATGAACTCCCGGCAGCGGTTCCAACGGCGGATCACCTGAAGCAATTTTATGACGCGATTCGTATTCGTCACCGGTGGTGTCGTATCGTCGCTCGGCAAGGGTATTGCCAGCGCGTCGCTTGGCGCCATTCTCGAGGCGCGCGGCCTTAAGGTCGCCATGGTCAAGCTCGATCCGTACATCAACGTCGATCCGGGCACCATGAGTCCGTTCCAGCACGGCGAGGTGTTCGTCACCCAGGACGGCACGGAGACCGATCTCGATCTCGGTCACTACGAGCGGTTCGTGCGCACCACGACGGGGCGCAACAGCAATTTCACCACCGGGCGCATCTACGAGCGGGTGATCGCCAAGGAGCGCCGCGGCGATTATCTCGGCGCGACCGTGCAGGTGATCCCGCACATCACCGACGAGATCAAGCGCAGCATCCAGCTCGGCGCCGAAGGGGCCGACGTGTGCATGGTCGAGATCGGCGGCACGGTCGGTGACATCGAGTCGCTGCCGTTCCTCGAGGCGATCCGCCAGCTCGGCGTCGAGCTCGGGCGCGGCCAGTGCGTCTACATGCATCTGACGCTGGTGCCGACGGTCGGTGGCTCGGGCGAGATCAAGACCAAGCCGACGCAGCACTCGGTCAAGGAGCTGCGCGGCATCGGCATCCAGCCCGACGTGCTGCTGTGCCGCTGCAAGCAGCCGCTGCCGGACGAGCAGCGGCGCAAGATCGCGCTGTTCACCAACGTGGAGGAGCGCGCGGTCATCTCGGCAGTCGACGCCGAAGACATTTATCAGATTCCGATGCTGCTGCACGAGCAGGGGCTCGACGACATCGTGGTCGGCAAGCTCGGACTCGAGGTGCCGCCCACCGATCTCACCGAGTGGCGCAAGGTGGTGGCCGCCAAGGCCAACCCCGAGGGCCAGGTCGATATCGCCATGGTCGGCAAGTACGTGCAGATCCGCGACTCGTACCTGTCGCTGCACGAGGCGCTGATGCACGCGGGGCTGAAGACCCGCACCCGTGTCAACATCCACTACATCGAGTCGACCGACATCGAGAACCAGGGCACCCACTCGCTGAAGGGAATGGATGCGATCCTGGTGCCCGGCGGCTTCGGCGAGCGCGGCATCGAGGGCAAGATTCTCTCGGTGCGTCATGCCCGCGAGCATGGCGTGCCGTACCTCGGCATCTGCCTCGGCATGCAGGTGGCGATCGTGGAGTTCGGCCGGCACGTGCTCGGGTTGACCGGGGCGAACAGCACCGAGTTCAACCGCGCCACGTCCTATCCGGTCATCGCGCTGATCAGCGAGTGGCAGGACCAGGCGCGCGGCGTGCAGATCCGCGACGAGGCCACGGGCAAGGGCGGCACCATGCGCCTCGGCGCCCAGGAGGTGCTGCTCGGGGATGGCACCCGGGCGCGCGATCTGTACGGCCGGGAGGTGATCCTGGAGCGGCACCGCCACCGCTACGAGTTCAACAACAATTACCTCGAGCGCTACCGCGAGGCGGGATTGCGCTTCTCCGGGTTCTCGCGCGACGGTCTGGTGGAGGTGATCGAGCTGCCGAACCATCCGTGGTTCGTCGCCACCCAGTTCCACCCGGAATTCACCTCGACGCCGCGCGACGGACATCCGCTGTTCAGCGGCTTCATCCGCGCCGCCCGCTCGCGCCGCACCGCGCAGCTGCCCCAGGCCGCCCTCGCCTGAGAGGCTCATGCAGCTCG
>JAJXWE010000152.1 GCA_021781775.1 Pseudomonadota bacterium
TTACGTGCTGCTGACACATGTCCATCTCGATCACGCCGGCGGCGCCGGCCGGCTCATGCGGGCGCTCCCCAACGCCCGCTGCGTGCTGCACCCGCGGGGCGCGCCGCACATGATCGATCCGGCCCGACTGATCGCCGGCTCGCGGACCGTGTACGGGCCGGAGCGCTTCGAGCGTCTCTACGGCCGGATCGAGCCGATCGAGGCCGGTCGCGTGCACGTGACCCGGGACGGGGAGCGGCTGCGCCTCGCCGGACGCGAGTTCGAGATCCTGCACACACCGGGACACGCGCTGCATCACCAGGTATTCGTCGACCTCGCGCACCGCGGCATCTTCACCGGCGACACGTTCGGCATCTCCTATCGCGAGCTCGACAGTCCCGCCGGCGCGTTCATCTTCCCGACCACGACACCCACGCAGTTCGACCCGGCGCAGCTGCGCGCATCGGTCGAGCGGCTCCTCGCCTATGCCCCGCAGGCGATGTACCTGATGCACTACAGCCGCGTCACCGGGGTGCCGCGGCTCGGGGCGTCCCTGCTCGAGCAGATCGCGGCGCTCGAGCGCATCGCGCGCGACGGCGCCGCGGCGCCGGACCGCTCCGCCGCGATCCGCGCCGGCATGTGGCGGCTGTGGCTCGAGCGGGCGCACCGCCACGGCTGCCCGCTCGACGATGCTCACCTCGCGCGGCTGCTCGAGGGGGATCTTGAACTGAACACGCAGGGACTGGTCCATTGGCTGGACACCCGCGCCGGGTGAGCGACCCGGCCGGAGCACGCCGGTGGCGGCCTTAAGGGTTACTTAAGATTGTCCCGGTACGCTGGCCCCTGGACTCGTTTGTCGTTGAACCATCGGATTCGCAGAGGCTGATATGAGCATGAGGACCGTGATTCGAAACCCGCTGATCGCCGCGGCGCTCGGCATCCTGATCGGCGCGGCGCCGCTGGCGGCGCTGTACGGAGTGCGTTCGGCCCGGGCCGCCAATACGCCGCCCGCGGCAGTGACCTCCAGCGCCCCCCGGGGCGGCGTCGCCGTCGTGCTGCCGGACTTCGCCACCCTGGTCAAGCAATACGGCCCGGCGGTGGTGAGCATCCACGTCATCGAGAAGTCGACCGATTCGGGGGCGAGCAGCCCGAGCACGCCGTTCGGCCCGAACAGCCCGTTCGCCCCGTTCTTCCACAACTTCCCGTTCACGCCCCAGCAGCAGACCCCGATCATGGGCGAGGGGTCGGGGTTCATCATCCGCTCCGACGGCCTGATCCTGACCAATGCGCACGTGGTCGCCGGCGCGAGCAAGGTGACCGTGCAGCTGCGCAACCGGCGGGAATACCGTGGCAAGGTCATCGGGATCGACAAGATCTCGGACGTGGCCGTGGTGAAGATCGACGCTAGCAATCTGCCGACGGTGAACATCGGTAATTCCGACCGGCTCGAGGTCGGCCAGTGGGTGCTCGCGATCGGCGCGCCGTTCGGCTTCGACAACACCGCTACCGCGGGCATCGTCAGCGCCAAGGGCCGGGTGCTGCCGAATTCCAACAAGTTCGATTATGTGCCGTTCATCCAGACGGACGTGCCGATCAACCCCGGCAACTCCGGCGGGCCGCTGTTCAACATGCAGGGGCAGGTGGTCGGCATCAACTCGGAGATCTACAGCCGCTCCGGCGGCTACATGGGCCTGTCGTTCTCGATCCCGATCAACGTGGCCATGCACGTGGCCAACCAGCTGATCGCCACCGGGCAGGTGCACCGCGGCGAGCTCGGCATCCTGATCGAGCGGCTGAACCAGGGGCTGGCCGACTCGTTCGGTCTGTCCGCGCCCGAGGGCGCGCTGGTCACCAGCGTCGAGCCCGGCAGCCCGGCACAGGCCGCCGGTATCCAGCCCGGCGATGTGATCCTGGCGCTCAACGGCCACAAGATCGAGAACATGTCCGATCTGCCGGTGCAGGTGGCGAGCCTGATGCCCGGCACCAAGGTGAACCTGACGATCTGGCGCAACCACGCCGAGCGGCACGTCATCGCCACCCTCGGGACCATGGGCAACAAGACACTCGCGGCTGTCAACGGCACCGACCAGCCGGGCGGTCGGCTCGGGCTGGTGGTCCGCCCGCTGAGCCCGGACGAGCAGCAACAGGCGAGCACGCACGGCGGGCTGCTGGTTCAGGGCGTACGGGGCCCGGCGCAGGATGCCGGCATCCAACCGGGCGACATCATTCTCTCGGCGAACGGCCAGAAGGTCTCGACCCCGGGCCAGCTGCGCGCGGCGGTGGCCAAGTCCAAGGGCCACGTGGCGCTGCTGATCCAGCGCGGGGACACGCGGATCTTCGTGCCGGTCGAGGTGCAGTAAACGCGCGCGATGGGGTTGTGGCAGGGAATGCCCGCCGCGGCAGACCGAGGGCGCTGGCGGCCTGCGTCCGGTGCCGCGCGATGACGTCAAGGGCGCGGTGAGCGCCCGGCCGACACCGGTTTCCCCGGCCGGTGCGTTGCGGTCCGGGAAGGGTTGAACGCCCTTCCCGGACCGGGTTGTCGCAGGATCAGCGCGTGGTGGACCAGCGCGTGTGCAGCCGCGGCACGGTGTGCAGACCGGGGTGCAGATGGCTGAAGTAGGCGGCGACGGTGCGAATCTGCTCGTTCGTGAGTGAATGCGCGATCGCGCCCATGATCGGGCTCTGGCGATAGCCGCTCTGATACTCGTGCAGTACGCGGATCAGGTAGCTCTCGTGCTGACCGGCGAGGGTCGGGTACATCGGCGCCACGCCGATGCCGTCGGCACCATGACAGGAAGCGCACACTGCGGCTGCCTGGGGCACCGCCGAGGCGGCCACCGGCTGAGCGCCGGTCACGGGCTTGCCGCCGAGATACGTCGCCACGTCGGCGATCTGCTGTTCGGACAGCGACATCGCCTGCAGGTGCATGGTCGGAAAGGCGCGATGGCCGTCGCGGTATTCGTTCAGGGCAGCGATGAGGTACGTGACCGACTGGCCCCGCAGCCGCGGCACGGCGTAGTCGGGGTAGGCGTTACGGTATCCTCTGATGCCGTGACAGCCCAGGCACGTGTACCCGATGATCTTGCCCTGCCGCGCGTTACCCGCCGGCGGTTGCTGGGCCGACGCCGGGGTCGCGAGCGCGGCGCACGCCATAGCGGCGATTGCCAGCGCGAGCCGCAGCCCCGAACGCGCGTGTGAACGCAGCCAAAGTTCCGACATGGTGATCTCCGGCCAAGTGCGCAAAGCAGGGACGGATCTTATCGGACGGGCCACCTCGAACGCCAGCCGGGCGAAAAGACCGTGATCGGGCTGATCCAGCGGGTGGCCCGCGCGCAGGTGAGCACCGGGGGACGGACGCTCGGGGCAATCGGCCCCGGCACCCTGGCGCTGATCGGCGTGCGGCGCGGGGATGACCGGGCGGCCGCCGACCGGCTGCTCGAGCGGCTGCTGACCTACCGGATCTTCCCGGACGCCGCCGGCCGCATGAACCTCGCGCTGCGCGAGGCCGGCGGCGGGCTGCTGCTGGTGCCGCAGTTCACCCTGGCCGCCGACACCCGCAAGGGCACGCGGGCCGGCTTCAGCGCCGCCGCCGCGCCCGAGGAGGCTCGCGAGCTCTACGCCCACTTGGTACGCGAGGCCGAGGCTCGGCACACGCCGGTGGCCAGCGGCGCGTTTGGCGCCGACATGCAGGTCGAGCTGGTGAACGACGGTCCGGTGACGTTCTGGCTGGAGAGCTGAGCGCGCTGGCTATCCGTGTTTTTGCGGATCTCCGGCGGACCAAACTTTCTCGGCCGGAGCAGGTCAATTAGCCTATGATGAGCGCTGGTTAGTCGTTATTCGCGCAAGCGGAGTCCAGAGCTTATGGATTTCGATTTCAAGACCCTGCTGGTCATCCTGGTCGTCGTGCTGCTGATCTTCGGCGGCAAGAAGCTGCGCACGATCGGCGATGATCTGGGCCACGCCGTGCGGGGCTTCAAGAAGGCGATGAACGAAGGCGACAAGGAGGAGTCCGCCTCGTCCGCCGATCCCCGGCAGATCCGCTCCGAAGCCTCCGATGCGGAATTCCCGGAGACGATGAAGAGCGGCTCCCAGGCCCCCAAGAGCGGCCGCAACACCTGAGCCCGGTGGCGCAGGCCCTCCCGCAGCGCGCGGCCCGCGGGGCCGCGACTGCCACGGACGGGGTCTGTCCCCGGCGCCGCCCCTGAGCCGTCATGTTCGACTTCGGCTTTTCCGAAATCCTGCTCATCTTGGTCCTGGCGCTGATCGTGCTGGGCCCGGAGAAGCTGCCTTCCGTCGTGCGTCGCGTGGGCCGCTGGGTCGGCCGCGCGCGCGCCATGGCGCGGCAGTTCCAGGACCAGCTGGAGGAGGAGATCGACGGCGCGAGCCGCCCACCGCCGCTGCAGCCCGACCCGCCGGTCACCGTCGAGCCGGCAGCCGAAGCGCCGCCCGCCGAGTCCGGCGCGCCGACCCACGCCCCGGAGACCGGCACGCCGGCGGACACGGAACACGCCACGTCAGGGCCGCATGAGTCCCGAGGCTGAAAATCTCGCCGAAGGCACCCTGATCTCGCATCTGCTCGAGCTGCGCGAGCGGCTCATCCGCGCGCTGGTGGCGGTCGGGATCCTGTTCGTCCCCTGCGCCGTGTACGCCGATCAGCTGTTCACCTGGGTCGCCCGGCCGCTGCTGCGGATGCTGCCCAAGGGCACCGGTCTGATCGCGACCGGAGTCGCTGCGCCCTTCACCACGCCGTTCAAGCTCGCTTTCTTCGTCGCGCTGCTCGCGGCGATGCCCTACGTGCTCTACCAGGTCTGGGCGTTCGTGGCGCCGGGACTCTACCGGCACGAGAAGCGCTTTGCCCTGCCACTGCTGATCTCGGCGATCGTGTTGTTCTACGTCGGCATGGCATTCGCCTACTTCGCGGTATTTCCGGCGATGTTTCATTTCTTTGCCGCGACCACCCCGAAGGGCGTGGCGATGATGACCGACATCTCACAGTACCTGAACTTCGTGCTGGTGATGTTCGTCGCCTTCGGCGCGGCATTCGAGGTGCCGGTCGCGGTGGTGCTGCTGGTGGTGATGAACCTGGTGACGGTACAGAAGCTGCGCTCGATCCGCGGCTACGTGCTGCTCGGCTCGTTCATCGTCGCGGCGTTCATCACCCCGCCCGATGCAGTCTCGCAGTCGATCATGGCGCTGCCGATGTACCTGCTCTACGAGACCGGCGTGATCATGGCGAGCGTGCTGGTGCGCCCCAAGCCCGACACGGCCGGGGAAGGATCCGGCGCTCCGTCCTGACACGACGCCGTGCTCGGCGGTGCACACAACAACAAGACCACGCGGGGGGGACGATGA
>JAJXWE010000153.1 GCA_021781775.1 Pseudomonadota bacterium
GTCGGCAGCAGATAGCGCTCGCGCTGCTCGCCCTCGCAGGCGAGGAGGATATTCGACGGCCGCCCGACGCAGGCGTAGTGCAACACGTAGCTGGTGTAGGCGAGCTCCTTCTCGTACAGCACCCAGCTGACCGGGTCGAGCCCGCCGCCGCCGACTTCCACCGGCATGTTGGCCGCATACAGCCCGGCGGCGATGGCCTTGGCCTTCAGCTGCTCATGCAGCTCGGGCCGCAGCCGGCCGGTCGCCTCGACCTCGGCCTCGTGCGGGCAGAGTTCCCGGCGGACGAAATCCCGGGTCGTCTTGATGATGAGCTGTTGTTCTTCGGTGAGCGAGAAATCCATGATTCCCCCTGCGTCACGCCAACCGGCTGCGAATTTTATATCACATTATCATAACAATAAAAAAATTCTACAGCGCGCCGGCTAGCGGTAGCCGCGCGCCTGCAGGCCGAACAGACGTGCGTACAGCCCATCGGCACGCATCAGCTGCTCATGGCTGCCCTGCTCGAGGATGCGGCCGTGTTCGAGGACCACGATCTGGTCGGCCATGCGCACGGTGGAGAAGCGGTGCGAGATGAGGATGGTCATGCGCTCACGCGCAAGCTGGCGCACCCGCTCGAAGACCTCCGCCTCGGCCTGCGCGTCCATCGCCGCAGTCGGCTCATCGAGCACGAGGACGTCCGCACTGGTCCGCATGAGAGCGCGCGACAGGGCGACCTTCTGCCACTGGCCGCCGGAGAGCTCGCGGCCGTCCTGGAACCACTTGCCGAGCTGCGTGTGGTATCCGGCCGGCAGCGACTCAATGAACTCGCTGGCGCGCCCCTGCGCGGCCGCCTTGCGCCAGCGCGCCTCGTCCTCGAAGGCCTGCACGTCCCCGGCACCGATGTTGTGCCCGACTGGCAGCTGATAGCGGGCGAAATCCTGGAAGATCACCCCGATGCGCTCGCGCAGCCGCTGCGCATCCCATTCGGCCAGGTCGGCGCCATCGAGCAGGATGCGTCCGGCGGTCGGCGCATAGAGCCGTGTCAGCAGTTTGATCAGCGTGGTCTTGCCCGAGCCGTTCTCCCCGACCAGAGCCAAGCTCTGCCCCGCGCGCAGGTGCAGCGTGATGTGCTCGAGCGCCGGCTCCTCGGCTCCCGGATACGCGAAACTCACGTCCTCGAAGCGGATGCCGTCGTGTGGCTGCGGTCCCTGGCGCAGCGCCCCCGGAGGCGGCGGCACGTACGTGTCGAGGTACTCGTAGAGCGTCGACAGATACAGGTTGTCCTCGTACATCCCGCCGATTGCCCCGAGCATTGCCGAGACGGCCGCCTGACCCTGGCGGAAGGCAGCCAGATACATAGTCATCTCCCCGAGCGTGATCAGCCGGCGCACCGCGCTCAGGGCGATCCACAGATACGCCGCATAGAGCGTGCCGGTGGCGAGCAGCCCGAGCAGCAGGCCCCAGGCACCGCGGCGCAGCGTCAGCGCGCGGTCGGCGCGGTACAGGCGCTGGAAGATGTCCCGATAACGTCCGAGCAGCCGCGGACCGAGCCCGTAGAGTTTGACCTCCTTGGCGTAGTCCTCCCGGGCCAGCACCGTCTCCAGGTACGTCTGCATGCGGGTCTCCGGCGAGCGCCAGCGGAACAGCCGGAAGGCATCGCCGGAGAACTTCGCCTCGGCGATGAACGCCGGCAGACCGGCGGCGAGCAGTGCCAAAACCGCCCACGGGGAAAACGCGGCGAGCATGACGGCAAAGCTGATCAGGGAGATCCCGTGCTGCGCCAGTGCGAAGGTGCGCGTCACCAGGCTCAGGGGCCGGGTGGAGGCCTCGCGGCGCGCCCGCGTGAGCTTGTCGTAGAACTCGGAGTCCTCGAAATGCTCGAGCTCCAATGTCACGGCCTTCTCTAGGATCATCTCGTTGACCCGCTGGCCAAGCTGCACCCGCAGCAGCGAGCGCGCCAGGGACAGGCCGCGCTGTGCCGCCGCGAGCGCGGCCATCAGCAGCCCCTCGAGCACGACCAGGGCAATCACCCAGTGCAGGCCCCGCCCCCCGGAGCGCATCGCTCCGACCACCGCATCGACGATCCGCCCGCCGACGTATGCCGCTGAGACCGGCAGCACGCCGGCCAGCAGCGTCAGCGAAGCGAGCACGGCGGTGAGCGTGCGGTTGGTCGACCAGACCAGCTCCACGGCGTGGCGGCTGTAGCGGAATACGCCGAGAAACGCGCGCAGCGTCAGCCCCTCGGGCGGTGGCGGAGCATCGGGGCGACTGGGACGCGGGGCAATCGACATCGGGGCCTCAGACTGGAGGCGCAGTCGGACGAATGCAAGGGCCGCCCGGCACGACCCGGAAGGGGGGAACCGCCAGGCCGGGGCTGTCAGGCGGCTGCGGCGTGGCCACCAGCGAAGGAGCCCGATGCCAGATTCGATAATCTGCTATGCTTCGAAGTCTTTGTCAGCCGGCCCCGATACGGCCCCGCGATCCTCCCATGAGCCAGCCCATCCGCAACATCGCCATCATTGCGCACGTCGATCACGGCAAGACCACCCTAGTCGACTGCCTCCTGAAGCAGTCCGGGACCTTCGCCGCCCATGAGAAGCTCACCGAGCGCATCATGGACTCCAACGATTTGGAGCGCGAGCGCGGCATCACCATTCTCGCCAAGAACTGCGCGATCGAGTATCACGGCACGCGCATCAACATCGTCGACACCCCCGGACACGCCGATTTCGGCGGCGAGGTGGAGCGCGTGTTGTCGATGGTCGATGGTGTGCTGCTGGTGGTCGACGCGGTCGACGGCCCCATGCCCCAGACCCGATTCGTCACCCGCAAGGCGCTCTCGCTCGGCCTGAAGGCCATCGTGGTGGTGAACAAGATCGACCGGCCGGGCGCCCGTCCCGACTGGGTGGTTGACCAGACCTTCGAGCTGTTCGACAAGCTCGGCGCGAACGATGCGCAGCTCGACTTCCCGGTGATTTATGCCTCCGCGCTGCAGGGACGGGCTGGTACCGATCACGCCGCGCCGGGCGCCGACATGAGCGCGCTGTTCGAAGCGATTCTGACGCACGTTCCAGCCCCGGCTGCGGACGAGGCGCTGCCGCTGCAGCTGCAGATCTCGACGCTCGACTACAACAGCTACGTCGGGCGCATCGGCATCGGCCGCGTCCGCCGTGGCGTGATCCGTCCCGGCCAGGCCGTCGCCCTGCGCTACGGCGAGGAGGACCGGGGCACGGCGCGCATCGCCCAGGTGCTCACGTTCACCGGGCTGCAGCGCCACCCCGTCGATGCGGCGTTCGCCGGGGACATCGTCGCGGTGACCGGGATCGAGGACGTCAACATCGGCATGACGGTGTGCGACAGCGAGTCCGCCGAAGGACTGCCGCCGATCCGCGTCGACGAGCCGACCCTGGCCATGAACTTCCAGGTGAACACCTCGCCGTTCGCCGGGCGCGAGGGCAAGTTCGTCACCAGCCGCCAGCTGCGCGAACGGCTGCAGCGCGAGCTGCAGAGCAACGTCGCGCTGCGCGTCGAGGATACGGACTCCCCTGACGTCTTTCGGGTCTGCGGCCGCGGTGAGCTGCACCTGACGATCCTGATCGAGAACATGCGGCGCGAAGGTTACGAGCTCGCCGTGTCGCGGCCACAGGTGCTGACGCACCTGGTCGGGGGCGAAGTGCATGAGCCGTTCGAGGCGCTCACGGTGGACGTCGAGGAGGCTCACCAGGGCGCGGCCATGGAAGCTCTCGGCCGACGGCGCGCCGAGCTCACCGACATGGTGGTCGACGGCAACGGCCGCGCACGACTCGAGTACCGCGTACCGGCCCGCGGCCTGATCGGCTTCCAGGGCGAGTTCCTCACGATGACGCGCGGCACGGGCTTGATGAGCCACATCTTCGACGGCTTCGCGCCCGTCAAGGGTGACATTCCGGACCGGCGCAACGGCGTGCTCGTGAGCAACGAGCAGGGCGAGGCGGTCGCCTATGCGCTGTTCAACCTGCAGGAGCGCGGCCGGCTGTTCGTCTCCCCGGGCGAGAAGCTCTACGAGGGGATGATCATCGGCATCCACAGCCGGGACAACGATCTGGTCGTCAACCCGATCAAGACGAAGAAGCTGACCAATATCCGTGCCGCCGGCAAGGATGACGCGATTCTGCTCACGCCGCCGATCGAGTTGACCCTCGAGTATGCGGTGGAATTCATCGCCGACGACGAACTGGTCGAGGTCACGCCGGAGTCGATCCGGATCCGCAAGCGCTACCTGAAGGAACAGGACCGGCGCCGCGCGCAGCGCGAGCCGGGCACGGATTCTCAGGCCCTCATCGCCTGAGCAGCCGCTCCATTCGCGCCACCAGCGTCGAGGGCGCGACCTGCAGGACCCGGGAGAGCTTCACGAGAGTGGTCAGCGTCGGCTGGCGGACGCCGCGCTCGATCTGGCTGACGAACGTGCGATCCACCTCGGCATGCAGCGCCAGCTGCTCCTGTGAGAGCTTCAGGCGCTTGCGCTCCTCGCGCAGCACGCGACCGAAAACCGCTGGAATCTGATTGAGACTGGTTTGATTCGGCGCCTTCATGCCGGCCTTGCGCATCGCCCCGAGGGCGGCGCGAAGATGCGGCGGACCGCGCGACTGGGTCCACGGGATATATCCGACAGATCCCGCGCCGCACGCATGGCACCAGGTGGACGTCGCGGCGCGACAGGAGGCACCGCGCCGCTCTGCCGCGATCGAACGCTCGGTGGACACGTCCGTCAGTCGAGCTCGGCGCCGACCGGAATTCGCCAAGTCGCCGCAGCGAACCCCCTTGGGAAAGCATGACGTAAGTCACTGATATTGCAGCGGTCCGCCGACCACCCACCGCGACGTTGCTTTCGCGCGACATCAAAAAACCCTCAGCTGCCCTAGTGCAACGCGCACTTTTGCGCTGCACGCCACAACCGCTGTTGCATTGAAAACATGACATCGATATCATTTGTTATCGATGTCATCGACCCTCGCGTGGATGACATGGACTTTCTCAGCGGTATTTCGGGGGGGAACCGCCATGCGCTCTGTATTCGGATCGGAAGCCGCCGCAACCAGATCGCCCCGGGCGAGGGCTGCGGTCGGCTACCCATCCGAGCACACCGCGCGGCGGGGCGGCGGGGGACGTACCGATTTGGCCTCGGGGCAACACCGGGGTCCGGTTTCAGCCGCAGCGCCTGGACAGCCAGTCCTTGGGCGCACATTCCACTCACGGAGATTCCTCTGTTGCCGACGCGCGCGCGGGTCAGCCGGCGCGGCCATCCACATCTGACACGTTCAGTATTCCTATTAGGAGGATCTTGCATGAGAGTGAACCAGAAGAAGG
>JAJXWE010000154.1 GCA_021781775.1 Pseudomonadota bacterium
GGGCGAATATCGCAGCGAGCAACAGGGCTCGGCGCGAGGCATGCATGAGAGCGGCCGAAAAGCTTCGTGACAATACCGCAATGGGCGTGTCCGGCGTCGTCTCCGGGTAGGCGCTCAGCTGGCCATTGACGAGGACGTACACTTTGGCCCCCTGCAGCTGCGGCACGTGCATCGGCAGAATGTCCGCGAGATTGGAGGCAACAAAGAACGGCAGGGTCGTGCCACCGTCCACGTGCATCTCGTCATATGTCTTGCCGTCACCGCGCACACGAATGATGACCGGCGGGAAAACCCCGGGAATGCTCGCCGAGGCGACCAGCACCTGCGCGAACAGCTTACGCGCGGCCGGGCCGCCGTGTTCGGCGATCAAACCCATGTTCCAGATGACCGACTCCTGCTTGTCGACGTCCGTCGTGGCAACCAGGAGCAGACGGCCCTGGCGGGCCTGGGCGGCAACCGCGCGAATCAGGCGAGAGGTAACGAAGTGGTCGACCAGCTCGACGAGCGGTCCATCCCGGTAAATCCCGGGATGAAAGAGAAACCCCAGCCAGGGGCGCGTCTGCAGCAGATGGTCGACCCGGTGGCTATCGAAGGCCTCCTTCATCTGCACGTCCCAGGACGGGCCCAGAAAAGCGAACGGAGCGAGCAGCGCCCCGGCGCTGACGCCAGTGACCACCTGGAACGTCGGTCGCCTGCCCACACGCGTCAACCCGTACAGCGCACCCGCACCGAACGCGCCGCCGGCGCCACCGCCGGACAGGGCCAGAATTTGAATCGGCGCAGCACCGGCGGCCGCGCGCAGCGTCCGCACGGTGGCGCGCAGGTGCGCTTGCAGGTAGGCGCGATCGTTGCTCAGGAACCGAACACTGCGCGGAAAGCCAGGCGGAGCAACCTGGGCGATCAACACCGGCGGCGCCGCAAGCCGCGGCGTGGCACACGCTGCAAGCATGCCGCCCAGCACCAGGGCGATGCCCCCGCGCCAGGGCGCGCGGCGCGCAATCAGGCGTGTCGGTGTGCTTGCGGTCGGGCAATTAAGCATACTGAGGAGTGATTCGAGCGCTCCGACCGGCAAATCATACCACCGGGCCCCGGGTGGCCGGACACAGACGGCCCCGAAGGGTCGGAATGCGCGATTTGCGGCTGAATTGGATACTATGTTCCTGTGAGTATCGTTAGACCCGGTGAGATTCGGCACGTGGTTCGTCGTGAGTGGCGCCTGATGGCCTCGGTGCTGCTAGCCGCCGTTCTGTGCGGCGGGCCCCTGGTGTACGGATTGGGCTGGGGTGTGCCGCAGTGGGCCATGCTGTTTCGCGGCGAACTCGACGCAGAGTTCACCGCCTACGGCGGTTGGGCGGTCAGCCTTGGGGTCGTCGCGATCGGTGCAGCCCTGGCGGGCGGTTGCCTGGCCCTGTGCTGGTTGCGCGCGACGACGACTTACCTGCCCGTTGGACTTGGTCTGCTGGCAATCATTGTGTTCGTCGCACTCGGCATGCCGACGCAGATCCAGGGCCAGATCGACGCGGCGGTCAGTGTGGCGATCGTGGCACTATGCGCACTGCTGGTCGTCAGAGTCTTTGCCGCGGCCGTCAGAGCCCGGCTCGCGAGACGCTATCGCGCCTAGGGCACCTGAATTCCGCGCCGGCAGCGGACGGGGGCAGCGGGACCTGCTTTTGGGCCGTGCGCCCACCGACCGCCGCGGTACGCTCGAGGATCACCGTGATGCAGCACGAGAACCGCAAGTCACCCGTCAGCAACGGCCGCTTCGCGATGACTGACTCGCGCTTCTACGGCCGCGTCTTCGGGCTTGCGGCCGCCGCGGCGCTCGCCTACCTGCTGTTCAAGGTGCTCACTCCGCTGCGTGAGGCGCTCGGGTGGGCGGTCGTGCTCGCCTTCATGCTGCATCCTCTGCACCGGCGGCTCGCCCGCCGGCTACGGGGGCACCCCGGGGTGTCGGCGGGGATTCTCACCACCGCGACACCGCTGATCGTCCTCGCGCCGCTGACCCTGCTCGGTATCGTATTCATCGAGGAGGCCATTGAGCTGCTGCGCCAGCTGCATCAACACCCGTTCATCGGCTTCCCGGCACTCCTCGAACGGGCCACACAATATCCACTGCTCGGCCCCGCGTTGAACTGGCTGTCGCGCTACGTGCCTTTGCAACCGGACCTGCATGCGTGGCTCACCGGGGCAAGCACCGAACTGCTCAAATCTGCCGCCGCCGCCGGGGGAAATGTCGCGTTCGTGCTGTTCGGGACGGTGATCAGCTTCTTCATGATGCTGTTCCTGCTCTTCTTCCTGCTCCGCGACGGCGAGAGGTTCGTGAGGCAGTGCATCGCGCTGGTGCCGTTACCCGCGGAACGGCGCGACCCGCTGTTGAAGTACCTTGCGGACGTCACCCGCGCAGTCGTTTACGGTTCCACCGTGACGGCGATCGTCCAGGGCCTGCTCGTCGCGGGCGGGTTCGCACTGGCGGGCATCCCCTCACCACTGGTATTCGGTGTCGTCGCCACGATCGCATCGCTCCTACCAGCCGGTGCCATGGCGGTCCTGGTGCCGGCAGTCCTTTACCTGTTGATCCAGGCGCAGTGGGGCACAGCGATATTCCTGGCACTGTGGGGTGCCGGACTCGTGCTCGTGGAAAACGTGATCCGGCCGCTACTGACCGCCCACCGCGCCAAGGTATCGACCCTCGCCGTATTTGTCGGGGCCGTCGGCGGAGTCAGCGCATTTGGCGTTCTGGGCCTGGTCCTCGGGCCGGTCCTGCTCAGCTTCGTAGTCGCAATCGTCCGCTTCCTGACTGAGCCAGGAACTTACCGGTAGGCCCGGCATCGCCGAACACGCTCAGCGATCCGAGCCGTCCGGCCCGGGCACGACATCCGGCAGCGAGGCCGGCACGCGAGCGATTGGGTTGGGGGCCCGCGCGCCGGCCGCTTCGTTCAGGCCTTCTTCTCGAGCACCTTGGCGACCGCGACCGCGAGGCGCGCCTGGCGCATCGCATTGGCTTCAGCCTTCAGGGCGCAGGCATGGGTCTCCGGCGGAGTCATCAAAGAGACGCCATCGAGCCGCTGGCATGCCGCCCGCGCGGCAATTCGAAGCCGTTTGATCAACCTTGCCGCCCCTGCGCGGGTCGTCAGATCGAGGTCCCCATAGCCGACGGCTCCCGTGATCGTCAGAACCTCCACGCGCCCACCCAAGCTCGAGCGTCCGAGGACGGTCACGATCACCGGCGCGGCGTTCACCGTCACCGGCACCATGCGGTTGGCCGCGCTGGCCGTGGCAGCAACGCCAAGACCGGCGATGACCAGCGGAAGGCTCCATCGGAGAAGATGTTTCGTTTGCATTGCGACCCTCTTCGCGTAAATCGTGTATCGCACGGATGGACTTTTTGCACCGTAGCGCTCGGTGATTACGTGGCCATCCGTACTTGGCGCAATCGGTGACATTCGTCAGTTCCGAAACGCCGCGCGCTCTGCCGTAGGTACGGAACGGCATACCCCGGGACTGCCTCCGATCGACGATCAGAATCGGCCACATGGCCCGGAGCGTGCAGATGACTGCCATCGCACATCCGGACCGCGGCGCATCCACCCGTCCGATGGTGGCGCAACATGTTTGAATTTCCATCGCCCGACTCTGCAAGCCTCAACGCGGCGATGTCCGCCGGCAGGCTTGTCACCGATTATCGAGTGCCGCTGGAATTCAACTACATCGACGCCGACCGGCTACATAGGAAAATCGTTGAAGCCGGCGGTGATTCGCCCTGTGCGCCAGGCCGACACAATCGTTGTGAATTCACTCGGCGCCTCGATCGCCGTTCGATCGACCTCTGCGGACTGCAAGTCGTGTCGGACCGGCAGCCGGGTCGGCTTTGCGCGCGATTCGGCGTGCTGGTAGGCTCAGCGGTGAAGACGTTTCCGCTGACCAAGCGCTGAGTCCACCGCGACCACGATCCTCCCGGTGGGCGCTGTCCGGCGCGCGCGGTCCCGTCAGACGCCCGAACTGCCGCCGAGAGACCGAACCGCTCGGCAGCCCCGGTCGAATCTGCTCGGCCGGCGCATCCAACGGACCGCCTGACCTGAATTCAGGGGAGTCGTGCATCGTGGGCCATTCCGCGACATCGGACCGGCAACCGGTCGGCAAGATTTCAGTTCGTCTGTGGTCAGTGCTGGGATTGGCTGTGATCCTGGTCTATGCCCTCGCCCCGCTGACGCAGCGGAACGTCTCGCTCGGGAGAGCACACGATGATTTCGTGGCCATGAGCCGCGATTGGATCGTGGTTCTGCTGCTCGCCATCCTGGGTTTTGGATTTCAGCGGCGTGATCCGGGCTTCTTCGGACTGCGCATGCCCGGGTGGCTCGACGTCCTGACGATGTTTGCATGCTTTGCGGTGACCTCCGTCCTGGTCGTTGGTTTGACCGAGATTCCTCCGGTTCATCGCGCACTTCTCGCCGTACCGAACCAGCGCCTGGCTGCGATTCCCTTTGATGTTCGGCTGGGCCTGGTGCTGACGGCCGGGATCTGCGAGGAGTCGATCTTCCGTGGATACCTCATTGAGCAGATTCGTGACTGGACGGGATCGGTCAGCGCTGGCGGCTTGGTGTCTTTGATCCTGTTTTCACTGCCGCATGCTTGGTTCTACGGCTTCAGCCTCGCGCTGCTTGTGCCCGCGTTACTCGGCGGTTCGTTGATCGTGCTCTACGTCCTGCGGCGCAATCTGCCGGTCTGCATCCTCATGCACGTGATGGTGGACGGATATTCCCTTCTCCTCGTACCAGCCGTCTTGCGGGCGCACGGGAGCTGACGAGCAAGCGGGTGGATGGGCCGTCGGCCAGGTTCATCTCGCAGGATACGGACGCCCCCCCCCCCGACGTGACGGCATTCGCGGCCGCCCGGGGAGCGCGTACACGGGAGCCGGTCGGCGCTCTCGGCCACTGACCGTAGACTGTCACAAATCCACCGTATGCTCGCGCGTCAGCGTTGTTGGGCGAGGGAATGGTCCGGTGCTCGAGCCGCGAACGGGTAACCACAGTCGCCGGCAAGCGACGAAGTGCTCGAGTGCACAGGGGAGTCTCCAGGGCCGCTCGGGGCGTTATGCCCGCCCAGTCACGACCGCTACGTCATGGAACTCTGCCGCTCTGCGCTGGGTCACACAGTGCGACCCCTGGGTAGTCAAAGCACATGGGATGCAGGTCGCTCTGCGCAGACACGTCCCGCACTGCACATCGTCTCGGGCCGGGGTCGAACCCGACTGCCGATTTCCCGGGCGGCTCGCACACCCGATTCAGCCGAGTCAAGGGTGCGCGATGGACGCTGGCAGCGGGTTCGCGA
>JAJXWE010000155.1 GCA_021781775.1 Pseudomonadota bacterium
CCCGAGGGTGAGCCCGGACTCAACTACCTGTGCGCCGGATATCGCGCCTTCTTCACCCACATTGCCGAACCCATGACGCTGATGGCGGAGCTACTGCGTCTCGGGCGCTTCGCGGACGAAATCGTCGACCTGCCGCAGAGCGTGCGGGCCGCCTTGCTCGCGCGGGCGAGCCCGCAACGGACGTGATCGTCGAAGGAAGCCTGATTCCGGCGACTCATCGGTTGCGAAACCACTTTCGCCCGCACTCGACGGCACATCATGTTTATGAAATAAGCTATTGAATCAAGATGTTTTTATAGATGTTCCGAGCGTCCGTCACGCCGCCATCACGCGGCGAGCGTCGCTCGGTGGCAAGCCCGACTCGACGCCGCGCGCCGCACAAGTCACTCACGCTCCAGCGACGCACGCGTCGATCGCGCTCAGCCAGCGCCGCTTCGCCTCCTCATCGAGGAACGCCCCGGCAATCGAATTGCGAGCCAGCGACGCGAGGTCCTCGCGCGTCAGTTCGAGCGCGTGCGCGACTGCGAGGTAGTTCTCGAGGATGTAGCCGCCGAAATAGGCCGGGTCGTCGGAGTTGACGGTGACGCTCAGACCCGCGGCAAGCAGGCGCTTGAGGTTGTGCTGCGTCATGTGCTCGAACACGCACAGCTTCACGTTGGACAGCGGGCACACGGTGAGCGTGACCCGCTCGCGGGCCAGCCGTTGCAGCAGCGCCGGATCCTCGTCGCACCGCACTCCATGATCGATGCGCTGCACCTGAAGCACATCGAGCGCCTCGACGATGTACTCGGGCGGTCCCTCCTCGCCGGCATGCGCGACGGCGAGCAGGCCGTGACGGCGCGCGCGGGCGAACACCGCGGCAAACTTCGCGGGCGGATGGCCCCGCTCGGAGGAGTCCAGGCCCACCGCCGTGATGAACTCGCGGTAGTGCAGCACCTCATCGAGCGTGCGCTCGGCGTCTTGCGCACTCAGGTGGCGCAGAAAGCAGGCGATCAGCCGGTGCGTCATGCCGAAGCGGCGCTCGGCCTCGAGCAGTGCTCCGTGCAGACCTTCCACCACCGTGCCGAACTCGATGCCGCGCGCGGTGTGCGTCTGCGGGTCGAAGAAGATCTCCGTGTGCACGACGCCCTGCTCGTGCGCCCGCTCGAGATAGCTCAGAGCGAGATCGTGGAAATCCTGCCGGTCCCGCAACACATCCGCCAGTGCGTAATACAGATCGAGAAACGACTGCAGATCGGTGAAATCGTACGCCGCCCGCAGTTCGGCCACGCTGGCATGGGGCAACGACACTCGATGCTTCTGCGCCAGGCGGAACGCCAGTTCCGGCTCGAGCGTGCCCTCGATGTGCAGATGCAGCTCGGCCTTCGGCAGTGTCCGGATGTAGGCCTCCTCGGGTCGCATGCGTCTTCTTTGCCTCGCAGGAGGACTCTGCCGGGCACTGTATCATCACCCCGGAATCGCGGGCAACGCGCCGCGCCGTCACGCGCGCGCGTTCTGGAGTCCCTGCTGGAGGCCGCGTAAACTGCCGCGTGCAGCCGCGCCAGTGAGCCGCGTGCGCGGCCAAGGGGGGCTCGCCGCGCGGTGGGGTTTCGCGCCGTTCGGCGCCACGCAACAACGGTTCGTCAAAACAATACAAGCCCATGCTCAAACAGTTCTTCGACCTGGAGCGCCGCGGCACGACGGTGCGCACCGAAGTTTTTGCCGGCTTCACCACGTTCCTGACGATGGCCTACATCGTCGTAGTCAATCCCGTGGTGCTCGGGGCGGCCGGCATGCCCGTCGCCGGGGTCGCCGTAGCGACCTGCCTGTCGGCCGGCTTCGGCAGCATCCTGATGGGCCTGCTGTCGAATTACCCGCTCGCGCTCGCCCCGGGCATGGGATTGAACGCCTACTTCACCTACACCGTGGTCAAGACCATGGGCCTGCCCTGGCAGGTGGCGCTCGGCTGCGTGTTCCTCTCGGCCGTGGCCTTCCTGCTGCTCACTCTCGCCGGCGTTCGGCAACTCATCATGAACGCCATTCCCCACTCGCTGTTCGCCGCGGTCAGCGGCGGCATCGGCCTGTTCATCGCCTTCATCGGCCTGAAGAGCGCCGGCATCATCGTCTACGACCCCGGCACCACCGTCGGCCTGGGCAATCTCACCGCGGCCACCCCGGCACTCGCCGTGCTCGGCCTGATCATCATCGCCGCGCTGCAGGCACGCGCCTTCAGGGGCGCCGTGCTGGTTGGCATCCTCGGCACCGCGGCGCTTGCCTGGTACCTGCACCCCGGCGCCATCAAGCCGGTCTCCTACCACCTGACGGCGCTGGCCTCCACGGCGCTACGACTCGACATTCCGGCGGCGCTGAACCTGCACGGCGGCGTCGGGTTGTCGCTCGTCGAGATCGTGTTCGTGTTCCTGTTCGTCGATCTGTTCGACAACGTCGGCACGCTGATGGCGGTCACCAAGCGCGCCGGGCTGGTGGACGCCGATGGCAAGGTTCCGCGCATGAACCGTATCCTGCTCGCCGACTCCATCTCGATGCTGTTCGGCGCGCTCGCGGGCACCAGCCCCGTCACCAGCTACATCGAGAGCACCTCGGGCGTGGCGGTGGGCGGGCGCACGGGCCTGACCAGCGTGATCGTCGGCATGCTGTTCCTGGCGACGCTGTTCGTCGCACCGCTCGTGCAGGCCATTCCGGCGGTCGCGACCGCCCCGGCGCTGATCCTGGTGGGCGCGATGATGATGGGCGCGCTCGCGGAGGTGCAGTGGCAGGAGCCCGGTGAGGCGATCCCGGCTTTTCTCACGGTCATCCTGATCCCGCTCAGCTACTCGATCGCCAACGGCCTGGCGTTCGGCATCGTGGCCCACGCCGTCCTGAAGCTGGTGCGCGGCAAGGCCCGCGCCAGCGACTGGCTGGTCTACCTGCTCGCCATCCTATGCGTCGCTCGATTCATTTACATCGCGTGAACGGCTGACCGGCGCTGCGCTGGCCGCATCGACCGGGGCGAAGAAGTTCGCCGCGACGGGCTTGTTGGCGAGGATCTCCTCGCGCGTGAGCCCCTGGATCTCGTGCGGGAAGACCAGCCAGTGCTCGGTCGCATGCACGAAGTAATCGGGCGTGAGCTCGGTGCGCCGCCGCTCGGGCTTGTAGTATACGGTCGCGATGCGGATCCTCTCCGGCAGGTTGCGCCGGCAGCGCCGCTTGAGCTCCTCGATGACCGCCTCGAGACTGTGCCCCGAATCAAACACGTCGTCCACGATCAGCAGCTCATCCTCGGCGGTCAGGCGCGAGACCAGGTAATCGATGGCGTGGACCTTGACCGTCTTGCTCCGTTGGTCGATGCCGTCGTACGAGGAGGTGCGGATCGCGATGTGGTCGGTGTGAATCCCGTTGTACTCGAGCACCTCCTGCACCGTGATGCCGATCGGCGCACCGCCGCGCCACAGGGCGATCAGGAAGGTCGGGCGCATCCCGCTCGCCACCACCCGCCTCGCGAGCTCCATCGAATCGCGCAGCAACTCGTCCGCCGAGATGAATTTCTTGTCCATTGCGCCTATTCTTCCACAAATCCACGCGCCACGGCGGCGGCCCGGACGTGATCGGCAGCTGTCGATCCGCCGCGCACGGAGGGTCGGGCGAGGGCGTGCGCCAGCACGTCCGGGTGAATCGCGGCGCGAGCGACCGAGTCATGCCGGCCTCGCCCGCCGCGCTGATGTGCACGGAATGGCTGCATCGGACAAGGAGAGAATCTTGCGCAAGCTCGTCACCGTCATCGCCACGCTCGGGGTCTGCGCCCCGCTCGCCCGCGGCGCGGAGAATCATGGTTTCTATGTCGGCGCCGGCGCCGATCGGGTCACCGTGAGCACTTTGCCCGGCAGCTCGACCGGCTACCAGGCCTTCATCGGCTATAACTTCGACCGCTTTCTGGCCCTCGAAACCGATTATCTCAACATCGGCAATTTCAGCGCCGGCGCCGCCGGTCCCTACCCGGGTCTCTCGGCGCTCGGAACGCTCTCGCTCAGCGGTGAGGAGGTCTCGGCGCTCGGCAAGCTGCCGCTGACGCGGCACTTCGCCCTGTTCGCCCGCCTCGGCGGCCTGTATTGGCGTGGCCAGGCCACGGCCACCGCATATAGCGGCAGATTCGCGATCTTTGACACCTCTGTGTCGAACTCGGGAACCACATTTGTCTGGGGCGGCGGCGGGGAAGCCCTGCTCGGCCCGTTCACGCTGCGCGCCGAATATCAGCAGGCCGACATCGATGCCCACATGTACCGCTTCGCCGGCGGCAGCCTGATCTACCGGTTCTGAGCGGTCAGCGCGCGGCTTGCGCGGCGACGCGCTAGCGGACGCTGTAGCCGCGCCCCTGCAGGCAGGCACTCAAGGCGCGGCGGTAGTCCATGGCCTGCTGCGCAAGCGCACGCTCCTGCTGGCGCGAGCCCTGATACATGGCCTGATTGTTGGCCTGGGCATTGGCGGCATCGCCGGCGCTGCCGATCATCGCCCCGGTGAGCGCACCGAACACCGCGGTGGAGCCCCGGTCCCAGGGATTGGAGACGGCCGCGCCGATCAGGGCGCCGGCGATGGCGCCGATCGCCGTGTCGGTGCCGGGCGGCGGTCCCTGCACGGCCACTTGGTCGTAGACCGGCACGCCCGGCGCGCTGGGATCGAAGCCCGTCTGGTGCACCGCCCAGACGCTGCACTCGTAGCGGTCCTGGCTTTGCTGCTGGGGCGACTGGCCGTGCAGCGGATAGGCATACACCGTGGTGTTCGGTGGCCGCAGGTAGCCCACCTGTGACTGAGGCTGCACGGTTGCGCACGCGGTGAGCGCGATCAGCGCCCCCGCCGGCGCGGCTAGCCGCAGCAGGCGCAGGACACTCAGCGGTGAGGCGGATTTGCGAGTCATAGCTCTGAGGCCCAAAAACCGGGGTGTCACCCGGAAGTCAAACGTGGTCGTACCATACCAGTTGACGCGGCGCACGGTAGCGAAGTTCCCAGAATCCGCAGGTTAGCGGCTCAACCTCAAGAAACCATAAGGGTTTGTCTCATCCGAGCAGCGCTGCGACCCGGCGCAGATCCTCGGCTGTATTGACGTCCGGACCCGGCCGCTCGAGCGCATCGGCCACCTGGATGATCAGCCCGTGCTCGAGCGCGCGCAGCTGCTCGAGCTTCTCGCGGCCCTCCAGCACGGCACCGGGCAGCCCCGCGAGCCGGCGCAGGGCTGCCACGCGGTAGGCGTACAGGCCGACGTGGCGCCGTGCTCCGGCCCAGCTCGTCTGCGTGTCCAGGCCCGCCGCCGCGCCGTCCCGACTCCAGGGTATGGGG
>JAJXWE010000156.1 GCA_021781775.1 Pseudomonadota bacterium
CGCCGGTTTCCTGATCGCCTGGATGTACTGGATCAGCATCGCCGCCTCGGTCGCCGCGATTGCCATCGCCTTCGCCAGCTATCTCGGGCCGCTCATTCCCGCCCTCGGCGCACACCGGCGGGCCGGCGCCGCCGTGGCGTTGGTGGCGACCTGGCTGCTCACCGGCGTGAACATCTGGGGAGTCCGCGCCGCCGGGCGCCTGCAACTCGTCACCGTAATTCTGAAGCTCTCCCCGCTGCTGCTGTTCGCCGTTTTCGGCAGCTTCTACTTCGATCCGAAACTGATCACGGCGCACCCTGTCAGCGGCTCACCCTTCGCGGCAGTCAACGCCTGTGCCGCCCTGACTATGTGGGCTTTCGTGGGACTGGAATCCGCGACCGTGCCGGCCGATCACGTGCGGGACCCGGCCAAGACCATTCCCCGGGCGACGATCCTCGGTACGATCATCGCGGCAGTGTTTTACATCACCTGCACGACCGCCGTGATGGGCATCGTTCCGGCACACATTCTCGCCCACTCGGATGCACCGTTCGCAGCCGCAGCCCAGACGATCTGGGGCAGCTGGGCCGGAGATCTGATCGCGGTCGCCGCAGCGATCTCTTGCTTCGGCGCATTGAATGGTTGGATCCTGATGTCCGGCCAGTTCGCCCAAGCGATCGCCCGCAACCATCTGTTCCCCTCGGTATTCGCACGAGAAATCGGCCGCGGCACACCCGCCGCCGGCCTGTTGTTCTCGGGCCTGGTCGCCACGGGAATGATTGTGATGAACTACAACCGCGGGCTTGTCAGCACCTTCGATGTCATCATCCTGATTGCAACCTTCTTCACGCTGGTGCCATATATGGTCTGCGCGATGGCCGAGGTGCTCTTCAGTCGCACGCAAGCCCGGCGAGCGCTCAATGTCCTGCTGGCTTCGTTCGCCTTCGCCTTCGCGTTGTGGGCCGCAGCGGGCGCCGGCGCGCAGTCATTATACTGGGGGACGCTGATCATGCTGGCCGGACTGCCGGTCTACGCCTGGCAGAAGTGGCGCCAGGCCGAGAGCGCCTGAACCATCGGTCGAAGTGCACGCTCCTTTGTTTGATCCCAATCGCGACGCCCTGCAGCACCCAATGTGCCAATCGGTTAGAGAGCCATCATGAGCACCTCGATGAATACAAAGATCGTGTTGAGCGCGCGCCCGAAGGGCGTTCCCCAGCTCGAGGACTTCCGTCTCGAGCAGACCCCTCTGGAGCAGCCTGCGGCGGGCCAGGTCCTGCTGCGCACAGTGTTCCTGTCTCTCGATCCGTACATGCGAGGCAGGATGAACGACGCCCCCTCCTACGCCCCGTCGGTGGGGATCGGCGACGTCATGGTCGGCGGAACCGTCAGCCGCGTCGAGCTCTCGCGCCATCCTGCGTACGCCACAGGCGATTGGGTCGTCGGCGGCAGCGGTTGGCAGTCCTTTGCCCTCTCGGACGGAAGCGACATCAGCCCCCTGGATGGACGGATCGGCTCTCCATCGCATGCCCTCGGCGTTCTCGGCATGCCAGGATTCACGGCCTACCACGGATTGCTCAACATCGGCCGACCTCAGCCCGGTGAGACAATCGTGGTGGCCTCAGCCGCCGGAGCCGTCGGTTCGGTCGTCGGCCAGATCGGACGGCTTCAGGGCGCACGGGTCATCGGCATCGCCGGCGGCCCCGAAAAATGCCGCTATGCCCGTGAGACGCTCGGCTTCGATGTCTGCATTGATCACCGGGCGAGCGACTTCGCAGCGCAACTCACGACCGCCGCTCACAACGGGATCGATGTGTATTTCGAGAACGTCGGCGGTCGAGTGTTCCAGGCAGTCCTGCCGCTGCTGAACCAGAACGCGCGCATTCCAGTGTGTGGTCTGATCGCTCATTACAACGACACTGAGCTTCCATCCGGCCCCGACCACGTGCCGCTGCTGATGCGCCAGGTGCTGACGCGCCGGCTGCTGATGCAGGGCTTCCTCATCTTCGATCACTTCGCGAGCGGCCGCGAGGCGTTCGTCGCGCAGATGAGTCGCTGGGTGGAGCAGAGCCGGATCGCCGTCCACGAGACATTCCTCACCGGCCTGCACAGTGCGCCCGAGGGCCTGATCAACCTGCTCGCGGGCCGGCACCTCGGCAAGGTGCTCGTGCGCGTCAGCGATCCGTAGGACATCGTCGCGACCCAGACCGCGCGGCGGATCAACCGGCGGGCCCCTACCGAGCCGCCGCTCCGGATGCGGCGTCCACCGCGAAGTCCGCCTCCACCGCCTCGATGAGCGTCGGCCCAGGACGCCGCAAGGCATCGCGGATGGCGTCGGTGAGCGCCACCAGTCCGGCGGCGCGCACTGCGGCTGCGCCGAATGCCCGCGCCAGCGCGCAGAAATCCGGATTACGCGCGATCACTCCGAGCAACGGGATTTCCGCTGCCTGCATGTCATCGCGGATCTGGCCCAAGGCCTCGTTGTTCCACACGACGACCGGCAGGCTCAGCTGCAGTTCGACCGCGCTCATCAGTTCCTGCAGCGTGAACTGCACACCGAAGTCTCCCGCCAGGGCGACCACAGCCCGCTCGGGCTGAGCGATCTTCGCGCCGATGGCTGCCGGCAGGGCGAAACCCAGAGCGCCGTAACCGCAGGGATGGAACCAGCTTCCCGGTCGGTCTGCGGGGTACGCATAATTGCCGAGATACGCGATCTGCGTCTGATCGCTGAACACGACGCCGTCGGGCGGCACGGCGGCACGAATCGCCCGCAGCGCGTTCAGCCGTGCGCGCGAGGGAGCATCGAGCGTGTGCTCGATGGCCGTACGGTGAGCTGCGCCCGAACCGACCTCGCTGCGCCAGCCACGTCGCTGCGCGAGGTCTGCCACGATCGCCTCGAGACTCGCGCGTGCATCGCCCCAGACCGGCACCTGCGCGCCGTAATGATCCGCGAGCTTGGCCCGATCGATGTCGATGCGGATCAACTGCCCGTTCAGGGACAGACGCGTGCCGGTATAGAAGTCAGTCTCGGCCAGCTCGGTTCCGACGGCAACGATGACGTCGGCCGAGGCGATGATCGACTGTGTCTGGCGGAACGGCAGCGAGGCACCGAGATGCGCCGGATGGTCCTCCGGCAGCAATCCTTTGCCGGCGGTCGTCGAGACGAAGTAGCCGTCGAGTCGCTCGACGAGCCTGCGCAGCGGATCGGCCGCCTCCCGTGCGCCCCCGCCGGCGATGACCAGCGGCCGCTGAGCTGCGGCCAGCGTCGCGACAGCCCGCGCGATCGCCTCGCGCTGCGGCTGGGGACGCGCGCCGAGATCGGCAAACCGTTCAGCCTTCAGCCGTGTCGGCTCGGCGAGCAGATCGAGCGGGATCTGCAGGTACACCGGGCGAGGACGGCCGGTGCGCAGGGCAGCGAACATCGCGCGCAGATGATCCCGCACATCCTCAGCCGAGAATGCGGTCCGGGCAAGTGCCGTGACGCCGGCGCCGAGAGCAAGCTGATCGGGGAGCTCGTGCAGCACGCCCCACCCCTTGCTGAGCGAGGCGCGCACCGGCGCGCTCGCTACCATGATGAGTGGCGTCGAATCCGAATAGGCTTGCGCCACGGCGGTCAGGGCATTGGTCATGCCTGGACCGGAGATGACGAATGCCGCCGCGAGCCGTCCACTGGCCCGGGCATACCCGTCAGCGGCAAAGCCCGCGTTCTGCTCATGCCGGACCAGAACGTGCGACATGCCGGCGGTGGCGAGTCCACGATACAACTCGAGCGTGTGCACGCCCGGGATACCGAACACCGTCTCAATGCCATTGGCCGCGAGCAGTTCGACCAGATAGCAACCGACAGTTGAATTGACGCTCATGTTGTCCCGAAAATTGACATGCGTCTGGAATAAAAGCAAGCTGCCGAATCATGAGATTTCCCCCCCTAGTCGAACGAGTGAGCGGCGATGGCGCCGACGCCTGGGTCACGCATTACCACGCGGCTGCCGCGCGGGCTCGCGGTGAGGACGTACTCCTGCTCAGCATTGGCGATCCGGACCTCGGCACCATTCCCGCCGTGATCGACCGGGCCATCGAGCAGCTGCGCGCCGGGGACATCCACTACACGCCGGCCGCTGGCCGGCCGGCGCTGCTCGAGGCGATTGCCAGGCTGCACCACACGCGCTGCGGCCAGAGCGTCTCACCCGAGAACATCGTGTTCGTCGCCGGCGCGCAGAACGCATTGTTCGTCGCCTCGATGTGCCTGGCCGGTTCCGGCGACGAGGTAATTACGCTCGATCCGATGTACACCACGTATCCGGCGACGATCGAGGTGTCCGGCGCGCGCATGGTCCGAGCGCCGACGGGCGCAGGATTTCGCCCCGACCTGCAGGCACTCGAGTCGCGCGTGAACTCCAGCACGCGCGCCATCCTGTGGGCAAGCCCAGGAAATCCGAGTGGCATCATCCTCAACGAGCGCGAACTCGAGGCCATCGGCCGGATCGCGCAGCAGCACGATCTGTGGCTGATCGTCGATGAGGTCTACGCGGGTCTTGCCCCGGGTGGTCGTGTACCGAGTCTCGCCGCCACGCTGCCGGAGCGCGTGGTGACCATCAGCAGCCTCTCGAAATCGCATGCCATGCCGGGCATGCGATCCGGCTGGCTCGTCGGTCCACGTCAGTTCGCCGCACATGCACAATCGCTGGCCATGTGTATGCTATTTGGACTGCCGGGCTTCATCCAGGAGGCGGTCATCACCGCGCTGTCCGTGGCCGACGATGCGGAGCGGCGCATCCGCGAGTTGTGCGAGACCCGCCGCGCCTACCTGCTGGCCGGACTCGAGGGCATTGCGGGCATTCGCGCGGTACCGCCCGACGCCGGCATGTTCATGCTGGCAGACGTCTCGGACACGGGTCTCTCGGCGCATGAATTCATGCTCCGGCTTTACGAGCAGGAGCGCGTGTCGGTGATGGACGGTGCGGCGTTCGGCCATCAGACCCGCCGCTTCGTGCGGATCTGCTTCGCTACGGACGAATCGACGATTGATTCGGCGTGCGCGCGAATTCGTCGCTTCTGCGCGCGGCTTCGCGGCTGAGTCGGGAATGGCGGCGCCCATACGCCGCGTAGGCCAGCAGCCCCAGTCCGGTCCACACCACCAGCCGGATCCACGTTCCGGCCGGCAGGCTCAGCATGAGGATGAGACAGCTGAGCAGACCCAGCATGGGAACCAGCGGAACCCACGGCGTGCGGAACGGCCGCCGGGCATCGGGCG
>JAJXWE010000157.1 GCA_021781775.1 Pseudomonadota bacterium
AGTCTGCAGCCGGGAATCGACGGCCTGCGATGCAGGGTCCACGATGGTGCCGATCTTCTCCGGCAAAATGACCACCTGCGCGCCTCGGGCCACCAAGCGCGCAGCCTCGCGGGCGTACGCTCCGATAAGGTGCTCCGTCTGCCGCCCCGCGCGAACTCGCGGTGCGTCATGGACAACCATGCCAACCGTCACGTGGTGACCGCCGATGGGAGTCGCCAGCCGAATGGCGCCAAAGATGAGAACGGCGGCAATCAATGCCAAGCTAGCACCGGCCAAGCGCGCCGCGTGGCGTGGGCGGCTGCGACATGTCCGCACGAACAAGGCAATTGCAGTCGGAAACAGGAGCAGCAGGAAGCTCATGCCCCACGGACCAGTGACGGCCGCCAACTGCAGGAAGGGCAGGAACTTCAGTTGCGAGTACGCCAGGCTGATCAATGTGCCAGCGGATGTGGCTCGATTGACGACGTATTCGAAGGACACCCATACCGCGGGGTACGCGATCAGCGCACGCCAGGACTCGCCGCGCCGCGCAAGAGCCCGAAATACGAGCACGGCAATGGTGAAGAGCAGCGCCACGACCATGAATTCAAAGATCACGATTCCGGACGGCACGTGCAGCACGTTGTGCAGGTAGTTCCAGAGATTCAAGGTGCCCGCGAACCAGGCCGGAAACGCGACCAGTGCCGCCTCCCAGGCTGTCGCGCGGACCGCCAGCAGCAACACCGGCAGCGGGGCAAACCACGTCAGCGGCCACCAGGGATGAAGCCCTGAACCAAACCAAAGCAATGCCGCCGAAGCAGCGATCGTGCCGAGCCCAAGGCCGATGCGCTGCGCGTCACGAACGAATGCCATTGATGTACCTCTTAAATGCGCGGTGATAGAGCGCACGAAACTCACTGCGCGACAAGTCAACGCGGCCGGCGAAATAGAGTGTGATCAACCCTTGCCACATCGCGCCGGTCTCGAAAACGATCTCCCACACATCATCCTGTCGGAGCTCGCCTTGCGCCATGGCATGAGCGATCAAGTCCGCCGCGATGGTGGCCGTAGGCGATTGGCGGGCTCTGAAATCGCCCGGAAATCGTCGCGCGCCAGCCCGAGGCCGCAGAAACATCAACTCGAACACCTTCGGATTCTCGAACGCATGGTCCAGAAAGACATCCGCGATCTTTAACAGGCGGGACTCCAGGCTGCCGCTCAATCGCAACTCGTGTAGCCGCGTCGACAATTCCGCAAAACCCTCGTCGGCCACCGCGTTCAGCAGTGCAGTCCGATCGGCATAGTGACGATAGATCGCCATCGCCGTGATACCCACGACTGCGGCAACTCGGCGCATGCTCAGCCCGTCGAGGCCCTCTTGCTCAACGAGCTGCCGCGCCGCAGAGACGATCCTCTGGGCAGTTGAGACGCCGGACGGCATGTATACACTGTATACCTGCAAAAACCAACCTGTCAAGGATTCGTAACAGGATCCTGTGGAGAGACGCGGAGCCAAGCACTCTGGCCACGCACATCACAGTGAGTGAACGCCAGACAGGGAAGCTTCTGCAAGGCAATCGCCGGGGACAGCAACACTGGCGCGCCCAACGGCTTGGCACAACCTCCGAGATTAGCGCGCACTAGGAACGGGCGTCCGAAGAGCACATATGAATCTTGGCGCGCCAACTTCATGTGCCCAGATGGGCCGCGACGTGGTGGTGGTCCGGAAGTCCACCCACCGTCAGGAGCGCGAAGACGAACGACTGGAATACGTGACGCCGTTGCGGGGTGAACATTTGAACCGCACGGCCATGGAGGCTGCAAGTACAAGGCTACGGCCATCCACGCCACCCAGGAACACGCCGCCGCCCACGAGAAGATGGGTTTCACTCATGGCTGGGGCACAGTTCTCAAGCAGCTGGTGGACTACGTGAAGACCACTGCCATGACTTGAGGAGCGCGCCCGCGGCGAATGCGGCTTTCTTGCGGCCCCATTGGGCCATCGAACATCGCCAGTTGACCGGACTCTGCCCGTGAGCGGCCAATGATCTCAGGTGCAATGCAGGGCTCGGACGGAGCAGGGATTTCTCGGCAACTGGATCGCGCCGATGGGATCCGCCCATTGAGTCGTCTTTGACAGCGCCCGGACTCCTTCCCGCGCAGCTCCGCGAGCACTTTGTCGGTCACCCCCCCCAGCGTCGCCAGCCGCGCCGGCGCCGTGATCAGCACCGGGGTTTGGAGTCGCCGGGGCTGCGAATCGGAGCATTGAGACCCCATTTCCGGCGATCTGCCAGTCGCTTGGTTGACGTATACCCAGCGCTCGCCTGCGACCTCGGCCGTCAATGCGCGCGCGGGTTCGGGGCGGCACTCGGCAAAACGTGAACCAGTACCGGCCTGCGGGCCACCAACGGGGCAATGACCGCAGTTTTGCGGCCCGGTCCTTGAGGCCCCGTCGCGGCAGCCGATAGCGGCTTTGGGAGGCACTTTTGCCGCCGATGCGCGTCCATGATTGTGATCGGCAGCACGAGTAAGCTCCCACGCAACCCCGACCACCAGATTGATGTTCGAAAACGTGAAATTCAGTCCGATCCCGTGCCTGCGGCACCCTTAACGTGAGACGCATCATGGGTGCTCGTTACTCAAGGTGGCGTGCTGTGCTGCGCGGGGGCGCAGCGGCGGTGCTGCTTTGCGCGACCGGCTTCGGTGCCACCGCCCGGGCCAGCTGCTTTGACGTACGCGTCCCGGCTTTCGTCGAGCTGCGCCCCCTGGTCGCCCAGAATCCCACCCGGGCGCTGAGCGAGGCCAATGCCCGCCTTGCCGCCCTGCCGAACGATGCCGCCGAGCACGATCTGCGCACCGTCGCAGCGCTGCACGCCATCCAGGCCGGCGCCTACGAGGAATTCACCCTCACGGACCGGCAGCGCGCGGCGGCGCTCGCCGGGCTCGCCCTGCTGCACGATCCGACCGACCCGCTGCGCCTCGAGCTGCTCGCCGCCTATGCAAACAGTTTCACCTCCCCGGCGGCCATTGCCCGGGCGCTCGACCAGATCAAGCAGGCGCGCACGCTGCTGCGCCCCGGATCGCGCAGCGACGTGTGTCTGGAGATCACCCAGGGCCTGATGAACACGCTACGCGACCGCTCGGGGCTGGCGATCCGCGAGCTCACTCAGGCGTACATGCAAAGTGAGGCAGCCGAGCTGTCCGGAGCGCACGACCAGGCGAGCGGGATACTCGCCCTCGCGCTGCGCAGCATGGGGGACGATCGCGAGGCGCTCACGTTCAACCGCCAGGCGATCCAGTGGGACCAGGCGCACCAGGCAAGCGAGGATCTGTCCCAGGACATCTACGCCCGGGGCGAGATTCTGCGGGCGATGGGCAGCTTCGACTCCGCGATCGCAGCGCTGCGCCAGGCGCGCGCCGTCAGCGCCTCGATCGGCGACCATCAGGGTGTCGCGTACTCGGATCTGCGTATCTGCGAGGCGGAGATCGGACTGCAGCGCTACGCGGCCGCGCGCCGCGATTGCGAGCGGGCGGCCCCGGTGCTCACGGCCGGCAAGGTCGTCAGCATGATCAAGGAGACGAATGCTCAGCTCGCCAAGATCGATCTTGCCGAGGGCCACCCGGGCAGTGCGGTGCGGATCCTCGATCAGGTGCTCGACAAGCACGGGGCCGACATGCTCGCCGCCTCGGTCGCGCCGGCCTACCTGGCGCGGGCCGAAGCCAACGCCGCTCTGAAACGCTATTCGGCCGCCTACCGGGACCTGACATCCTACCTGCAGCTGTACCGACGGCAGAATCGCGCCAGCCGCGCCCGGTTGCGTGAGGCGCTCGAAGTGCGCTTTCAGGTCAAGCAAGCGTTCGAGCGCAACGCGGTGCTGCGACGCAAACTGCAGGCCGCCGCGCATCAGGCCACGCGCCAGAAGCAGCTGCTGCACTGGATGGAGGCGGCGGGCGTCGCCGGCGTGCTCGTCATCGCGCTGCTGTCCT
Organism: Pseudomonadota bacterium; assembly: GCA_021781775.1. Lineage (GTDB taxonomy): Bacteria > Pseudomonadota > Gammaproteobacteria > Steroidobacterales > Steroidobacteraceae > 13-2-20CM-66-19. The sequence goes on from JAJXWE010000157.1 coordinate 3,967, forward strand.
ACATCGTGGTCGCTGACCGGCGCCACCGACGCCAGCTCGTGCGGCTCGCCCGCCACGACCCACTTACCGGCATGCCGAACCGCGGCCACACCGTCCACCTGGCCACCGCAGCGCTCACCTCCGCGCTCGAGCGCAGCCATCCGCTCACCGTCGCACTGATCGACTTCGACTATTTCAAAGCCATCAACGACCAGTGTGGACACGCCGCCGGCGATCACGTACTGCGCGAATTCGCGCGGCTGTCGCGCGGAGCGCTGCGCACCAGCGACATCCTCGGCCGCTGGGGCGGGGAGGAATTCCTGCTCGTGCTGCCGGAGGCGACGCTCGACGCCGCTCTCGCCACGATCGAGCGGCTGCGTCTGCTCGCGCTGGGCATTCAGATCCCCTTCCCCAGCCAGCGAATCGATCTGCCCCGGGTGACCTTCAGCGCGGGTCTGGCAACCACCGCGGACGGACCGCGCACGCTCGACGAACTGGTTGCGAGCGCCGACGCAGCCCTCTATGAGGCCAAAGACGCAGGACGCGACGTGGTGCGCATCAGCCGCGCCCGCAACCAGAACGATCCCGAAAAGCGGCTCGCCTGACAGTTCGCGCACGCTGGCGAGGACGCAGCGCGTTCCACCCCACCGCGCGCAGTCGACAAGGAGCGCCCGCCACCGTATCCTCCGGCCAGTTGCCCGCGATCAAGCCGCACGCGCGTTGTCTTCTTCATCGCCTCACACCCTGACGTTCTGCAGCCAGTGCGGCGCACGGCTCGCGATGCGCATCCCGCCCGGCGATCATCTGCCGCGCTACGTGTGCGACGCGTGTGGGACGATCCACTACCAGAACCCACGGTTGATCGTCGGCTGCGTGCCCGAGCACGAGGGGCTTATCCTGCTGTGCCGGCGCGCCATTGAGCCGCGGCTGGGCTTCTGGACCGTACCCGCGGGGTTCATGGAGAACGGTGAGACCCTGCAGCAGGCCGCGGCCCGCGAGTCGCACGAAGAGGCGCTCGCAGAGGTCGAGATTGGCTCGCTGCTGTCGATCGTGCATGTGCTGCACGCCCATCAGGTGCACGTGTTCTTCCGCGCCGCCCTGCGCAAGTCCGAACACGGCGCCGGGGCTGAGAGCCTGGAGACCGCTTTGGTACACCCCGAGGACATTCCCTGGACGGATCTGGCCTTCCCGAGCACCGAGTTCACGCTGCGCCGCTACCTCGAGGACCGCGCCGCGGGCCGCGAGCTACA
>JAJXWE010000158.1 GCA_021781775.1 Pseudomonadota bacterium
ACCGTCGAGCCGCGGTAGACGGGCGTGTTGACGAAGCCGTAGTGCGCCTCGGAGGTCCTGCCCAGCTGAGCGAGTCGGGTGCCGATTCCCGGGGTATGTTCAGTGTCTTTCATGATCTGCCGCGGTCACTCACAGTGAAATGCCGCCCTGTATACGCTCCCCGCGTCCGGCCTGCACGCGCGAGCCCCCGCCCGCCGGGCAGGCCAGACGCCACCGCTGTGGATTTGTGCATTCCGCCGGCTCATGCTAGCGCCGTAAGATATTGAGTTCGCACCGCGCGCACGGAGGAACCCTGATGACCGCCTTCCTGCTCACCAATGCCCGCATCTTCGATGGGGAAAACGCCGACTGCCCGGAAGGCATGCAGGTGCTCATCGAGCAGGGTCAGATCCGCGAGATCTCCACGCGGCCCATCAAGGCGGCGAACGCCACCACCATTGATCTCGCCGGGCGCACCCTGATGCCCGGGCTCATCGACGCCCACATCCACGCGTACGGCAGCGACGTCAACGTGCAGAAGATCGAGCTCGCCGGCGAGGCCTACCGCACCGCCCACGCCAGCCGCATGCTCGGCTTTGCGCTCGAGTGCGGCTTCACGACGGTCCGCGACATCGGCGGCGGCGACTACAGTCTGTGGCACGCCATCGAGGAACGGCTGATCCGCGCTCCCCGCTTCTACTACGCGGGCAAGATGCTCTCGATGACCGGCGGCCACGGCGACATGCGCACGATGGCCGAAGCGGATCACGAGTACTGCCGCTGCGGCGGCAGCAATTCGCTTTGCGTCGTCGCGGACGGGGTCGACGCATGCATCCGAGCCACGCGCGAGCAGCTGCGACGCGGTGCGCACTGCATCAAGATCATGGGCTCCGGCGGAGTCGCCTCGCCCACCGACCCGATCTGGATGAATCAGTACCGCGAGGATGAGATCCGCGCCATCGTCAACGAGACGACCGAACGGCGCACGTACACTGCCGCGCACTGTCATCCGGCAAGTGCCGTGCGCCGCTGCGTCGAGTTCGGCGTGCGCAGCATCGAGCACGGCACCCTGATCGACGATGAGACTGCCGCCTTCGTCGCGAGCCACGGCGCCTTCGTGGTACCCACGATGGCCATCATCTTCGCCCTCATCGAGACCGGCCGGCAGCTCGGCTTCCCGGCGCACAGCCTGGAGAAAGCCCAAGTCGCCTACGAGCGTGCGCTCGGCGGCATGGAATCGATGCGCCGGGCGGGGGTGCAGATCGGATTCGGCACCGACCTGCTCGGCCAGACGTACGTGCAGCAATGCCGCGAGTTTTCCATTCGCCGCGAAGTGTTCACGCCCGTGCAGATCCTGCGCCAGGCGACCTCGGTGAACGCCGCTCTGCTCCAGGAGCAGGGACGGCTCGGTTGCATCCGGCCGGGCGCGCACGCCGATCTGCTGGTCGTCGATGGCGATCCGCTCAGCGACATCGGTCTGCTCGCGGCCGACGGCCGAAATTTGCGGCTCATCATGCGTGCCGGGGAACTCATCCGCAACGAACTCTAGCCCGCCCCGATCGCGCCGGGCGCAGCGGCGAGGGATGCTCTGCGGGCTCCACACAACCTCGCGCGAGGCCTCATGTCCCAGCATTCCGTCACCATCGAGTGGAGCCGAGGCACTCAGCCGTTCACCGATGGGCGCTATTCGCGGGCGCACCACTGGAGATTCGATGGAGGGGCCATCGTTGCCGCCTCCAGCTCACCGCACGTCGTGCGTGAGCCGTTCTCAGATGCCGCCAATGTCGACCCCGAGGAGGCCTATGTCGCGGCGCTGTCCAGCTGTCACATGCTGTGGTTTCTCAGCGTGGCCGCCGCCGAAGGCTATTGTGTCGACTCGTATTGCGACCAAGCCATGGGACACATGACGCGCACTGCGGACGGTCGAGAGTGGATCGACCGCGTCGAACTGCGGCCGAGCGTGGCGTTCTCGGGAGCCAGGCAGCCGGACGCTGCCGACATCGCGCGGCTGCACCACCGGGCACATGCCAGCTGCTTCATCGCCAATTCGGTGCGCACCGAGGTCATCGTTCACACCCGCTGAGCGATGTCCGCACGCACGCTGCGGGTGACGCGACTCGGCAACCGGGGCACACGCCGCCGGCCGCTCAATCGTGGGGCCAGAAGATCGCGCCCGGTGATTTCCCGAGGTGCTCCCCGGCGCCGGGCGGCCGCTCGACGCCATCGATACCATCGATGCCCCGCCACCACGGGTCGACTGCCGCGGATGCCTGATCGGGCTCGACCGCCTCGCCGAGCCGCGGCATGACGAGCCGCGCGCCGCCCGCGGCGCGACGCTCGAACAGGTGTTCGACCGGCTCGTCCCACGCGTGCATCGCCAGGCTGAAGGTTCCCCAGTGCACGGGTAGCCATGCCGCGGCGCCGAGCAGCGCAACCGCCTCGAGCGCATGCACGGGCCCCAGATGCATATCCCCCCACGCGGGATGCCAGCCGCCCACCTCGAGCATCGCCAAATCAAACGGCCCGAGCTGAGCGCGGATCCGCGCGTACTCCGGCGTCAAGCCCGAATCGCCGCTGAAGAACACGCCGTGCTGCGGGGATCGCACGACGTACGAGGACCACAGCGTGCTGTTGCGCGTACCGGTCGTTCGTCCCGAGAAATGCTGGGCCGGCGCGGCGCTCACCCGCACGTCCGAGCCCGGCACGTCGTGGTGCTCCCACCAGTCGAGTTCCGTGATGCGCTCCGGGGCAACGCCCCACGATTCCAGATGTGCCCCGACACCGAGCGGCGTGACGAACGGGACGCAGCGCCGGGCGAGCCTGCGGATGGTCGGATAGTCGAGGTGATCGTAGTGATCGTGCGAGATCAGCACCACGTCTACCGGCGGCAGCGATTCGAGGCTGACGGGCACGGGCTGAAAACGTCTCGGCCCGATGAAGCGTACCGGGGAGGCCCTCGGACCCCACACCGGATCGGTCAGCACCCGCACGCCGCCGATTTCGATGAGCAGCGTCGAGTGGCCGAGCCACGTCACCCTGAGGCCGCTGCCGGGCGGGCGACGCCACCGCTCGAGCGGATCGACCGAGGGCAGCGGCTGTGCGGGCATACGCCGGCCGCCGCGGCCGAACAGAAACTCACTCAGCCTCGGCATGGCAGCCGCAGGGTCGCGCAGGCCGGCCTGAATCGGCTGAACGTTGCGAAAGCCCTCGTCGGCCCACAGGCGCGAGCTGCGCATGCGCTCGAGACGCGCTCCGTGCGCTTTGGAACCGAACGTTTTCACGCGTCTTGCCTCATGTCGCAGGTGAGATCTTACGACACCACGCTTCACTCCGGGGTGAGGCGCAGTGCCGTCCCGGCACCCACTCGGCGGCGCAACGGCACCCTCTTGACGCGTCCGACGCGCCGATCAGACTGTCCGGGCATGACACGCCGCAGCGGATACGCCGACCTGCCCCTGCACGGTGGCCACGTGCCGGCGTGGCTCAGCACGCGCATGGCAGCGCTCGGCCGGGTCATCGCCGAGGCAATCGTGCAGCACTACGGCCGGGATGAGTTGCTGCGCCGCCTCGCCCACCCGTTCTGGTTCCAGTCCTTCGGCGCCGTGATGGGCATGGACTGGCACTCCTCGGGCATCACCACCAGCGTGCTTGGGGCCCTGAAGCGCGGACTGACTCCGGTGCAGCGTGAACTCGGCATCTACGTCTGTGGCGGCCGCGGTCGCGCCTCGCGCCGCACACCGGCCGAACTGATGCAGGTTGGAGAACTCACCGGGATCGACGCCGGCTCACTCACGGCAGCAAGCCGACTGGTCGCCAAGATCGACAGCGCCGCGGTGCAGGACGGTTACCAGCTCTATCTGCACGGTTTCATCGTCACCGCCGACGGCCGCTGGACCGTCGTGCAGCAGGGCATGAACCCGGCACGCCGGGAGGCCCGGCGCTATCACTGGCAGTCCGAGGGGCTGAAGAGCTTTCTCGGCTCGCCGCATGCGGCGATCGAAGGGAGCAACGTCGGTGAGATCATCAATCTCGCCGATGCCCGCGCGCGGGCCGCCCGGGCGGCCGGACTCGACCTCGTGCAGGCAGGCCCTGAGCGAACACTAGGTGTGCTGCGCGAGCTTCGCGCCCAGCGCGGCCGGAACCCTGAGCCTCTTCCCGCCAGCGCCGAGCACGGCCCCAGCGGCGTCCCTGCCACAGTCTGATTCCCTCCCTCGCCTGAGCTTGCCGGCCCGACACGAGATCTTCGGCTCCGACATCGTGCTGCGCCGGTTGCACGGTGCCCTTGCCGCGGCCGTTGAATGCGGACCGCGCGACTATGCCGATCTACTCCTCACGCCCGGCGTCGGCGCCCGCACGGTCGAGGCTCTCGCGCTCGTGGCCGAGGTCGTGCACGGCACACCCGCTCGCTTCTCTGACCCGGCTCGCTTCTCCCTCGCGCACGGAGGCAAAGACGGGCATCCGTTTCCGGTTCCTCTGGCGATCTATGACGAGACGCTGCGCGTGCTGAGACTCGCAGTGCGCCAAGCCCGGCTCGGCCGCACGGAACGGCTCGATGCTCTGCGACGACTCGACGCGCAGGCGCGCTTCCTTGAGCGCACGGCGCGCGGCCCGAGCTTCGAGACCTTCGTCGAGGCCGAACGGGCGGCCGCGGTGCAGCGCGGCGGACGCACGGTATTCGACCGATAGGCAGCCCGCCGCCGCGGCCCCATCAGGCCGGGCGGTCGGCGAGAAACGCTCGCAGGACCCGCTCGGCCCCGACAGGATCGTCGCGGTGCACCCCGTGGCCGGCCTCAGGAAACACGTGCAGCGCACCGATCCCGGGGGCGAGCGCAGCGAAGATCTCCTGACTGCACACCAGCGGGGTGATCGGATCGTAACCGCCCGCGAGAATCAGCGTCGGACATGCGATTCGTTCCAAACCCGCGCGCGCATCCATGGTGCGCATCTCACCGAGCACGAAGTGACGCGTCACGGGTGGCTTGAGGATCGCCCGGCTGCGCGCAATCGCCTCCTCGGGATTGGGCTTGGGATTGTAGAGCGGCAGGCAGACCGCGAGGTACTCCTGCATCAGCTGCTCATCGGGCTCGCGCCAGAAGCGTCTCGCCACCTCGCCGGCCCGCTCGCCACCGCGCTCGAACATCAGCGCCACGGTGGTGTCGATGTGCATCCGGGCCGCCG
>JAJXWE010000159.1 GCA_021781775.1 Pseudomonadota bacterium
GAGGATGCCGCCCAGGATGCCGAGAATGATGTCGACGACGATGCCGTAGCCGCCGCCCTTCATGACTTTGCCGGCTCCCCAACCCGCGATGAGACCGACGATCAACCAGGTGATGATGCCCATGACCCCTCCCGTTGAACCGCTGCGTGAAACCCCGCCGAGGTCGCCTCTGCCGATCGCGCTCCGGGGCGCGCCGGCCCTTGTTGTTCTCGTGCCGCAGCGATGATACGCCGGGTGCCGGACCCTCACAACGCGCCGCGCCGGTGAGGGTCTAGGCCAGCGGCCAGACCTGCACCCGCTCGACGTCGAGGTCGAATCGCACGGATTGACCGGGCCCGAGGTCCGCACCACAGGCCGCGCCGATGCACGCATCCCCGCAGCGGATCATCGCCCGGGGAAGCGGGCCGGGGACGAGCGCTTCCACGGTGCCGTGGTAGCGCCCGGCCGCGTGCAGCCAGACGCGGTCGGCCGGTACGCTCCAGCCGAGCCGACCGGGAGGCAGCGGCGGACCTGGCAGCTCGAGCGCCACGCCCTGTCCGAGAGCGAGGCGCGCCGGCGCCTCGGCGCGTCCGGTGGCGATGTTGTCAGCGCCCAGCAGGCGTGCGGCCCGCTCGTTGACCGGGCGGCGCAGCACTTCGGCGGCCGGCCCGCTCTGCAGCGGTCGTCCGTCGCAGAGCAGAAGGACGTCATCGGCCAGCAGCATCGCCTCGCCGGGGTCGTGCGTGACCAGCAGCGTGGTGAGCGGCAACTCGTTCTGCAGGGTCCGCAGCTCGCGGCGCAGGGCGGCACGCAGCGGCGCATCGAGGGCCGAGAACGGCTCATCGAGCAGCAGCAGATCCACCGGTCGTACGAGCGCGCGGGCGAGGGCGACCCGCTGCTGCTGGCCGAGGGACAGCTGCATGGGCCGGCGGCCGAGCAGGTCGGTCAGCTCGAGCCGCTCGAGCCAGCGCGCCGCGAGTGCCGGGTCGGCACCAGCCGGGAAGCGCAGCTGGCGCTGCACGTCGAGGTGTGGAAACAGCGCGTAGCTCTGCGGCACGTAGCCGACGCGCCGCAGGTTCGGCTCGAGTCCGGCGAGCTCCCGAGCGCCGAGGCGGACCACGGCGTGCTCGGCGCGTTCCAGTCCGGCGATCAGCTTCAGAGTCAGCGACTTGCCCGAGCCGGACGGCCCGAGAATCGCCAGGCGGCGTGCGGGGCTCGACCAGTCCACCGTGAGACGGAAGCCTTGCAGCAGCTTGTCGAGCGCCAGGTGCAGCCCGCCCGTCTCGCCGGGCGCGACCGCGGGCCTTACGGCAGGGCGCGGTGCGGCCGCGATGGGCGGGCTCGGCCGGCGCGGCGCTTGGCGCCCGCCGGCGCGGTTGCCGAGAATCAGGATCGCGAGCGCGAGCGCGATCGCCGGCAGCAGCACCGGGAGCATGGCCGGCAGGCCTTGCTCGCCGAAGGCGACGTAGGTGTACACGGGCAAAGAGTAGGGGTGGTAGGCGACCATCACCGTCGCGCCGAACTCGCCGAAGGCGCGCAGCCAGGCCAGCAGCAGCCCGGCGAGCAGCGCCCCACGGGCAGCTGGCAGGCTGGCGCGCACGAACACCGCGAGGCGGCCGCGACCGAGGGTCGCCGCGACGTCCTCCAGGGCCGGATCGATCGCCTCGAATGCCGAGCGGGCGGCGATGATGACGAAAGGGGCGGAGACGAATGCCTCAGCCAGCACGATGCCCGCGAACGAGTCGGTGAGCGCGCCGTGGGTCAGGCGGCCGAGCGGCGCGTCATATCCCAGCAGAAACAACAGCAGGATGCCGCTCGCGAGCGGCGGCAGCGCCAGCGGCAGTTGGATCAGGAAGCCGAGCAGGCCCATGGCCCGGCCACGCACCCGTGCCAGCAGAAATCCGAGCGGGACGCCGCAAAGCGCCGTGAGCAGTGTGGCGACGCTCGCACTGGCGACGGACGTCACGCACGCGCGCGCCAGCGCGGCATAGTCGATGCCGTTCCAGCGCGTCTGGAGCGCAGCCTGCACGCCCGCGAGCAGCGGTGCGAGCAGATAGACCGCCAACAGCCCGGCGAGCCAGGGCAGAGGCGAGGCGACCTTGCGCCTCATGCGGGACGACCATGCTCGCTCAGGGGGCACCCCGCGTCCGGCAGCCCCCGCCGGTTGCGGATCTCATGGTCGCGGGCCGTCTGTCAGGAGGGGGCGCAGCGCCGCTGGGAGCGCCGCGGCGTCGCCGCTGAGCACCGGCCGCTCGACGCCGAGGCCGTGCGCGCGCATGAGCTGGCGGCCCTCGGGACCGAGCAGGAACGCCACGAAGGCCGCGGCTGCGCGCGGGTGCGGCGCATCGCGCAGGATGGCGATGGTGTAGAGGGCCTGCGGGGTGATCGCGCGGGGCAGCCGCACGCTCGGAATATGCGCCGCAGCGGTCTCGGTCGAGTAGAAGAACCCCGCATCGAGCTGCCCGGATTGCAGCCGCCCGACGAGGGCTTCCTCGGGCAACACCTGTGCGGGGTTCTCCGCCGCGCCGAGTACGCGGCGCGCGAGACCCGGCTCGTGATAGTAGGTGGCGGCGCGGTTGAGCAGCAGGATCGTCAGCCGCCCCTTCGGATCCAGCTTCGGATCGGTGCGGCCGAGACGCAGGCCGGGCTGGCGCAGCACCCGGTACCAGGGCCGCGACCGCCACAGCGCCGCAAAGCGGCTGTGCGCATTGTAGCCGATCACCAGCGGCGAGCGGGCGAACAGCAGGTACGCGGCGATCCGGTTGCCGTGGCGCAGGCCCATCAGTCGGGCATTGACCGCCGGGGCGGCGCTGAGAAAGACATCGGCACGGCGCAGATGCGCGGCGATCTCGTTGGCGAGCAACTGTGAGCCGCCGGCATAGCCCCGGAAGCGGTCCCCACTGGCCCGATCGAAGGCCGGGCCGACCGAGCGCTCCATCAGGTTCACCAGCGAGCCGGCATAAAGCACGGTCACCTCCGTGCCCGCGCTCACCGTCCTCGGTGCCGCGCCGAGCAGCGCCCCGATCAGGACGAGCGCGGTGAGGCCGGCGCGGCGCACGCCGATCGCGGCACGTCGGCCCATGATGCTCGTTCCTCGATGGCGCACCGGTTCTGACACGGTTGGATCGTACAACAAAGTCCGGCGCGCGGTCCGTCGGCGGCCGGGGAGGTCGGGCCTAGCGGAAGCGGTCGGTGGCGCTCACCAGCTCGTGCACGGTGCCCCGCTCCATCGCGGAGTGGCCGGCGTCGGGCACGACGCGCAGGTCCGCTTCAGGCCACGCGCGGTGCAGGTCCCACGCGCTGCGCATCGGACACACGACGTCATAGCGGCCTTGCACGATGACCGCCGGAATGTGGCGAATGCGCTGGACGTCCTCGAGCAGTTGCCCATCCGACTGGAAGAATCCGCGGTTGACGAAGTAGTGACACTCGATACGGGCAAACGCCTCCGCGTAGGTGCCGTCGGCAAACTTCGCGACGTAGTTGGCCGAGGTGAGCAGGTAGCTCGTCGCGCCTTCCCAGCTCGACCAGGCCTGGGCGGCCCGCACGCGCACCGTGGGGTCGCTGCTCGTGAGGCGTGCATAGTAGGCGCGCATCATGTCGGCGCGCTCCTCCAGCGGAATGGGCTCGACGTAGCGCTCCCAAAGATCGGGAAACAGCGCCGCGGCGCCACCGGGGCTCTGGTAGAACCACTCCAGCTCCCAGCGGCGCAGCAGAAAGATCCCGCGCAGCACCAGCTCGGTCACGCGCGCGGGGTGCGTTTCGGCGTAGGCGAGTGCCAGCGTCGAGCCCCAGGATCCGCCAAACACCAGCCAGCGGGGGATGCCGAGGTGCTCGCGCAGCCGCTCGATGTCCTCGACCAGGTGCCAGGTGGTGTTGTCGGTCAGCTCCGCGTGCGGGCGGCTGCGGCCGCAGCCGCGCTGGTCGAGCAGCACGATCCGGTAATGTTGGGGGTCGAAGAAGCGGCGCATCTTCGGATCCGTGCCGCCGCCCGGGCCGCCGTGCAGGAACAGCGCCGGCTTGCCCTGAGGATTGCCGCTTTCCTCGAAGTAGATCTCGTGCAGCTCGGACACGCGCAGCCGGTCGGTGCGATACGGCTTGACGGGTGGGTACAGCCGGCGACGGGCGCGCGCGGCTCGTGCGGGGCTCATCATCGCGGCAGCCTAGCAGATCGTTGCGGCGAGTGGCCACGAGCGGCCGGCGGCGCTCGCCGGCTATAATGCCAGCCGGCCTCCGTGGCGCACTCGCTTGAAACTCACTCCCGACGCTCTCGAGGCGCACCTGGCGCAGAAACTGCTGCCGGTGTACCTGATCTCCGGTGATGAACCGCTGCTCGCCGGCGAGGCGGCGGACGAGGTGCGCGCGCGCGCGCGCGCCGCGGGGTTCACCGAGCGGGAGGTTTATTTCATCGAGCGGGCGGCCGACTGGGAGGCGGTGCGCGCCGCCGCCGGGATGCTCTCGCTGTTCGGCGCGCGGCGCGTGCTCGAAGTACGCCTGGCGAGCGCGCGGCCCGGCGCGGCCGGCGGCGGCGTGCTCGCCACGCTCGCCGAGCGCGGCGATCCGGAGACGGTACTGCTGATCCTGGCCCCGCGCCTGGATCGCGAGGCGCAGGCGGCCAAGTGGGTGCAGGCGGTGCAGGCGCACGGCGCCTGGGTGCCGGTCTGGCCGCTGGAGGCCGGACCGTTTGCCGCCTGGCTGCGTGCGCGCAGCCGGCGCATGGGCCTGACGCTCGAGGCACCGGCGCTCGAACTGCTGGCCGAGCGCACCGAAGGCAACCTGCTGGCAGCCCATCAGGAGCTCGAGAAACTGCGGCTGCTCGGACCGGGGCAGCCCGGTGGCGCCGCGGCGCTCGAGGCCGTTGCCGACAGCGCGCGGTTCGACGTGTTCCGTCTGTCCGAGGCGGCGCTCGGCGGTAATGCCGCCCGGGCGCTGCGTGTGCTCGCCGGGCTGCGCGCCGAAGGTACCGAGCCGACGCTGGTCCTGTGGGCCCTGGTCAAGGCGCTGCGCGACCTGTCGGGCGCTCTCGGCCGGCCGGGTGGCGCGGGGCGCGCCTGGCAGCGCCCGAGTCCGGGGCTCGATGCGGCCGTGCGCCGCGCGGGCCGCCTGTCGCTGCGCGCCCTGATGGTGCGCGCGGCGCGGGCCGATCGGATGATCAAGGGACGTCTCGGC